>NZ_JACLCT010000008.1:0-135261 GCF_014218915.1 Chryseobacterium sp. C2(2020) | reverse complement strand
AGTGACTATTGGAAAAGTTATTCAGAATTAATTCCTACAGAGAAACATTGCGAATCAAAAGCGGAAACATTCACAGTTGAGAGCTATAATTCCAGAATAAGACATTATTTAGCGAGATTCAAAAGGAAAACAAAATGTTACTCTAAGAAGCAGTTTATGCTGGAAAACTCTTTAAAGTTGCTTTTTCTAAAACTAAATAAACAATTATATATTTTAAAATAACAAATACCAAAAATCAACTAAATCCGAACAACCAAATGAAAATAATCATCGCTGCCGGAACCGGCTTTCTCGGCAAAAACCTTGAAAAATATTTTACCGAAAAAAGAAACGAAGTATATATTTTAACCCGAAACCCAAAACAGAAAAATGAATTGTATTGGGATGCCAAAACTTTGGGCGAATGGAAAAAATTACTCGAAAATTCTGATGTTCTGATCAATCTTGCCGGAAAATCCGTCGATTGCAGATATACGGAAAAGAACCAAAAAGAAATTTACAATTCAAGAATTGAAAGCACAAAAGTTCTTCAGCAGGCAATTGATGAATTTATCCATAAACCCAAAATCTGGCTCAATGCAAGTTCCGCAACCATTTACGTTCATTCAGAAAAACATTTGAACACAGAAGAAAACGGAATCATCGGCGACGATTTTTCCATGAACATCTGTAAAAGCTGGGAAAACGAATTTTTTAAATCAGAAACAGAAAATCTACGAAAAGTTGCGTTACGGACTTCCATCGTTTTAGGAAATAACGGCGGCGCTTTTCCAAAACTGAAAATGCTCACCAAATTCGGATTAGGCGGAAAACAGGGAAGAGGAAACCAAAATGTAAGCTGGATCCATATTGAAGACTTTTGCAGAGCTGTAGAATTCATCATTGAACATGAAAATATCTCAGGAACTATCAATATTACAGCTCCCCATCCTTTATCCAACGAAGAATTCATGAAAAAATTAAGAAAAGAAATGAAAATTCCATTTGGATTGAATGCTCCGGTTTGGCAACTTGAAATTGCATCTATATTTTTAAATACCGAAACCGAATTACTATTAAAAAGCCGGAATGTCTACCCTGAAAAATTAATAAAAAGCGGCTTTGAATTTTCCTATTCAACAGTGGAATCTGCATTTAAAAATTTATTGTTATCAAAATGAAAGTTTTACAGACTGAAATATAAGTGTATTTTTTAACCACATAAGTCACCTGAGATTTTAAACTTCATCAACATGAGTTGCATTACTCTATAAAATCTTTGATTTTCTTCTTATGTGATCTTCTAAATATGTAATTAAACTAAACTTATGTGACTTATGTGTCAAGAAAAACTTTTGTTCCTTTTGTAGTTAAAAATTTACGGTGAAATATTAAATTAGCAAAAACTAAACGTCAATGTTCATCAGACAAAAAACAAAAGCCATCCTTCTTTCATCACTTCTTACGTCATCCGCTTTATTTTCTCAGGCTCACAATGTTTCTGAAGGCTATCAGAAACCTACCGATCCGCTTGTTATGCAAAATCTGGAAAACTGGCAGGATTTAAAATTCGGACTCTTCATGCATTGGGGAACCTACAGCCAATGGGGAATTGTCGAAAGCTGGAGCCTCTGTCCCGAAGACGAATCATGGACACAAAGAAAACCCGAACACGGAAAATCATACTACGAATACGTAAAAAACTATGAAAATCTTCAGACCACTTTCAATCCGGTTCAGTTCAATCCACAGAAATGGGCAGAAGCTGCGAAAAAAGCAGGAATGAAATACGTGGTTTTTACGACAAAACACCACGACGGTTTTGCAATGTTTAATACCCAACAGTCTGATTACAAAATTACTTCTTCCAAAACACCTTTTTCCAAAAATCCGAAAGCAGACGTAACAAAAGAAATTTTCAATACATTCCGAAATAGCGGGTTTAAAATTGGAGCTTACTTTTCAAAACCCGATTGGCATTCCAACGATTACTGGTGGTCGTATTTTCCGCCAAAAGACCGAAATGTGAACTACGATCCCAAAAAATATCCTGAAAAATGGAACAGCTTTAAAAATTTTACGTTTAATCAGCTCAACGAAATCACCTCCAATTACGGTAAAATCGATATCCTTTGGTTAGACGGAGGCTGGGTTCGTCCCTTTAATACCATCGATCCCAATGTTGAATGGCAAAGAACCATTAAAGTTGAACAGGACATCGATATGGATAAAATCGGAACCATGGCGCGCAAAAATCAACCCGGAATCATTGTTGTAGACCGTACCGTTACCGGAAAATGGGAAAACTATGTCACGCCGGAACAGGCGGTTCCTGAAAAACCACTTTCCATTCCATGGGAAAGCTGCATTACGATGGGAGATTCGTTTTCTTATGTTCCCAACGACAATTACAAATCCTCTCAGAAAATCATCGAAACGTTAATTAAAATCATCGCAAGAGGCGGAAATTACCTCATGAATATTGCTCCCGGACCCAATGGAGACTACGATCCCATTGTTTACGAAAGACTGAAAGAAATTTCAAGTTGGATGGATAAAAATCAATCTGCGGTTTTTGCAACAAGAAGTATTGCCCCTTATCATGACGGAAATTTTTACTACACGAAAAGCAAAGACGGAAAAACAGTGAATATTTTTCATCTGGATGAAAAAGTAAATTATCTGGCTCCTTCAACGTTAAATTTTACAATTCCGGAAAATTTTAAACCAAAATCATTAAAAATTTTAGGATTATCTCACAAAATTGACTGGAAACAAACCGGAAATTCAATTGAAATCAATTTACCAAAAGAAAGAAATCAGTTAAAATATTCAACCGTAATCCAGATTACACAGTAGTTAAAATTGTAGACTACAAAACGGCCTAGGAAATCGAAGCGTTAAGAAAATAAATTCTGTGAACGTTAAGAAAATTCTACTGTTTGAGCGCGACACAAATATTGAACTGAAAAACAAACATTAAATTCGCGCGAGTTTTAGAATTTTTAGAGAGCAGATTTTATTTTTAGCGAAGAGTTCCAAGTCTTGATTTTTTTGTTTCTTTTTTCATCAAGGAAAAAAGAAAATATTTAAAACAAAATTATTTTGCGATGTCTTTAAAACTTCGATTTAAAATTATAATAATTTCGTTATTGAGCACAACATTTATTACAGCTCAAAAACCATTATACAAAGACCCCAAACAGCCTGTTGAAGCGAGAGTTCAGGACTTGTTGAAACGCATGACTCCGGAAGAAAAATTTTGGCAGTGCTTCATGATTCCCGGAGATCTGGATAATGTTCCGAAAGGTCAGTATTCCCACGGAATCTTCGGTTTGCAGGTAAGCGCAGGAAATCAGGGAGGCGGAGTTGCAGGACAAATGCTGAAATACAACGCCAATGAAGATGCAGAAAGACTTGCGAAAAAAATCAATGCCATTCAAAAATATTTTGTGGAAGAATCACGACTGGGAATCCCAATTATTCCTTTCGATGAAGCTTTGCACGGACTGATGCGTGAAGGTGCAACAGCTTTTCCACAGGCAATTGGTTTATCGGCAACCTTCAATCCTGAGTTGATGAAAGAAGTTTCTACAGCGATTGCCAAAGAATCTAAACTGAGAGGAATCCGCCAGATTCTGACGCCGGTTGTGAATTTGGCGAGCGATGTTCGATGGGGAAGGACAGAGGAAACTTATGGTGAAGATCCGTTTCTGACTTCCGTGATGGGTGTCAATTTCGTCAGTTCCTTTGAAAATCAGGGAATTATTACCACTCCGAAACACTTTTTAGCCAACGTTGGAGAAGGCGGAAGAGATTCATATCCGATTCACTGGAGTAAAAGGTATTTGGAGGAAACCCATTTGATTCCTTTTCAGAAAGCTTTTCAACAGGGAAAAAGCCGTTCGGTAATGACTTCCTACAATTTACTGGACGGAAGACCTTCAACGGCAAATCATTGGCTGTTAACAGAAAAATTAAAAAAAGACTGGAATTTTAAAGGATTTGTTATCAGCGATGCAAGTGCAGTCGGAGGAGCAAATGTATTACATTTTACGGCAAAAGATTACGATGATGCTTCTGCACAGGCGATCAATGCAGGACTTGATGTGATTTTTCAGACGGAATATCAACATTATAAACTTTTTATTCCTCCGTTTTTGGATGGAAGAATTTCTCAGGAAAGAATTGATGATGCAGTTTCCAGAGTTTTGAAGGCAAAATTTGAACTCGGTTTGTTTGAAAATCCTTACGTCTCTAATAAAGATATAGAAGAATTAAAGAAAATCAATCACAAACCATTGGCGGAAAAAGCTGCGGCAGAATCTTTTGTGTTGCTTCAGAATAATCATCAGACGCTTCCGGTTTCGGAAAAATATAAAAAGATTTTAGTAGTCGGAACAGATGCCGTTGATGCAAGATTGGGCGGTTATTCCGGACCGGGAAATAAAAAAGTCAGTATTTTGGATGGCATTAAAAATTTCACCAAAAATAAAAATATCGAAATCACTTATTCAAAGGGAATCGATTGGAATGTGAAAGATTTTCTGACTGTTCCTGCTGAAGTTTTGTCTTCTGAAAATCAAAAAGGTTTAAAAGGAAGTTACTTTTCAGATTCAGAATTAAAAGGAAAACCTGAATTTGAAAAACAGGATGAACAGATCAATTTCAAATGGACCTTGTATTCTCCCAATCCTGAAAAACTACAGCCCGACAATTACAGCGTTCGGTGGACAGGAAAACTCGAAGCTCCAAAATCGGGAAAATATCAGTTAGGTTTAAGAGGAAATGATGGTTTCCGATTATATTTAAATGATAAATTATTAATAGACAATTGGGAAAAACTCAGTTATTCAACCAAAACCGTTGAGGTAGAATTTAATAAAGGTCAGAAATATGATATTGTGGTTGAATTTCACGAAAACAGGGGAGAAGCGAACATTGAACTGATCTGGAATTATGGCTTACATGACTACCGAAAAGATTTTAATGATGCTTTGAAGCAGGCTCAGAATGCAGATTATATCATTGTTACAGCCGGAATTCATGAAGGAGAATTTCAGGATCGTTCTTCCTTAAGCTTACCCGGAAATCAGGAAAAATTCATCCATGAAGTTTCAAAATTAAATAAACCGACAACGGTTGTTTTAGTGGGTGGTTCTGCCATAAAAACAACAGATTGGAAAGATAAGGTAGGAGCCATTCTGGATGTCTGGTATCCCGGAGAAGAAGGCGGAAATGCTGTGGCGAAAGTGCTTTTCGGAGAAGAAAATCCGTCAGGAAAACTGCCAATAACATTTCCTGTTGAGGAAGGGCAACTGCCTTTAACCTACAATCATCATCCTACAGGAAGAGGAAATGATTATTACGATCTGAGCGGC
Source organism: Chryseobacterium sp. C2(2020) (assembly GCF_014218915.1). Classification (NCBI taxonomy): domain Bacteria; kingdom Pseudomonadati; phylum Bacteroidota; class Flavobacteriia; order Flavobacteriales; family Weeksellaceae; genus Chryseobacterium; species Chryseobacterium sp. C2(2020). Next base: position 129,901 of record NZ_JACLCT010000008.1, on the reverse strand, counting down.
GAACCGTTGTATCCTTTCGGTTTTGGATTAAACTATACCACTTTTGAAATCTCAGATTTACAATTAAATAAAACAAAATATTCTGAAAATGATACAATTGTCGCAAAAGTGACTGTGAAAAATACAGGTTCGAAAGCAGGAAGCGAAGTCGTTCAGTTGTACGTAAAAGATCTGCTGGCTTCGGTTTCCAGACCGGTTATTGAGTTGAAAGGCTTTCAGAAAATTTATTTAAAACCCGGAGAATCCAAACAGATTTCGATTAAAATTCCGGTGAATGAATTACAGTTTTTAGATGAAAAAATGAACTGGATCGTGGAAAAAGGAACGTACAGAATCTTTGTCGGAAACTCTTCCAAAAATCTGCCTTTAAAACTGAATGTTGAGGTTGAGTAGCCCGGCGTAAAAAAATTATGGTATGAAATGTGTAATATTTAAACCGAACAGGAATGAATTTCATGATAAATTCATTCAAAAAAAGTAAATATTATGAAAAATTTATTTATATCAACCGTTTTGTTAGTAGGATTATCAATGAATGCTTATGGACAGAAACGTCCACCTGCACCTCCACATCCTTCAAAAAATGAGTTGATCAGCAGCAAATCGAGAGAGCTTGACAGAAGATATAAAGCTGAGAAAAAAGCCATTATGAATCATCCGCTTGCAACCAAAAAAATGAAGCAGGATCAGTTAAGAGCTTTAAATGAAAAGTACCAGAGCCAGAAGAGATTACTAAGAAAAATGTAATTTCCCAATACAATAAAAACAGGCTATCCAATAGAGATAGCCTGTTTTTTTTATGTTCTAACCTAAGGAATAAAAATCAAAGATTTTTAAAAACTATTGTGAGCTTTTTCATTTATAATGATCAGTTTTGTTCATCTTTGGTGACTTTTTGCGGTTAAAGAAAGGTATAAACAGGCTTATTAATAAACCTTTCTTGCGAGCAATAGATTTAAAAGAAAAGTTCCGGTCCAGTTACTGTTATTGGAGCCATTATTTCCTATAAAATCCACGCGCGCAACAGAAACCGTAAGTCTCGTTTTACCAGAAGTTCCGTTATTGGCAAGGCTTACAAAAGAAGCAATGAAAACATCAGGAAAACTGGAATTGTTTCCTGCGGTAAGCGAAGGATTCATATTGGTAATATTAAAAGGAGTTCCCTGATACTCGTAAACCAAGGTCATTCTGCTCGCATTGGAAAAACCTGTTCCTACCGAGAACGATGTAGATGCTTTGCTGATGACCCACCATGCATCAGTTCCTGTTCCCGTATCATATGCTGTATTAGAATGTCCGGTCCAGTCGGCAACCGGAGCGGTTCCCGAAGCGTGCGGCGGTATCGAAAGCTGTGTTCCGTAGATTTCCACATTATTAGGCTTCGGAAGCGTGATAAAAGAAAGATCCCATGTTCCGCCGGTAGTGTTGCTGTTATTTACCACTTCTGCATACGCTCCTGTAGGAATGATAAATGTAGAAACCGGAGTATTGTCTATTCTTAGCGTATTTCCCCCTGAAGCCTGTAAAGTAATATTGAAAGCAGATATATTTTTTATCTTATAAATTCTTCCCGTAAAACTTGAAGCTCCGGAACCGATTGCCGGCAGTGTAAAAGTAGAATTGGCAGTACCATTATAGGTGATGTAATGATCGTTTGTAACGATAGAATAGGTAGTTGCTGTTACCTGCCTGTAATTCGCACTCACAGATCCGTTAATATCTAATGTGCTGGTTGGTTGGTTTTTACTGATTCCCACTTGTGCGTTGGCGAGAAATCCGCATATCACAAAAATCGAAAAAATCTTTTTCATACATATAAATTTTATTTGATTATTTCAAATGTATTAAAATTTTAATATAAATTTTTATTTTTGACTATCATTTTTAATAGTTTTAATAAATTATGTTGATAATATTAATCTAATAGCAGCTTTAATGAATATTTAAAATATTTTCTGATTTTATATTTTTGTTTTAAACTTCAGCGATTACAGCTTCTGATGATGAAAAATAGTAAACAAAACCTTCCGGGATCAATTTCGTCAGAATGCCATACATCCGATATTTTTCCTTAAATTCGCATAAAAATTTTAAACTAATGAATTACGATATTATTGTCATCGGAAGTGGTCCTGGTGGATACGTTACAGCAATCAGAGCGGCACAATTAGGTTTCAAAACAGCAATCATTGAAAAAGAAAATTTAGGAGGAATCTGCCTTAACTGGGGATGTATTCCTACCAAAGCTTTATTGAAATCGGCTCAGGTTTTTCATTATATCAACCATGCTGAAGATTATGGATTGAACAAAGTGGAAGCTAGCTTTGAGTTTCCGAACGTAATTCAGAGAAGCCGTGGCGTTGCATCGAAAATGAGCAAAGGAATTGAATTCCTGATGAAAAAGAATAAAATCGATGTTATTCTGGGTACTGCAAAAGTACAGAAAGGTAAAAAAGTTTCCGTTACCGATAAAGAAGGAAAAGTAACTGAATATACAGGAACACACATCATTATCGCAACCGGAGCGCGTTCAAGAGAATTGCCGAACTTGCCACAGGACGGTAAAAAAGTAATCGGATACAGACAGGCATTGTCTCTTCCTGAGCAGCCAAAATCTATGATTGTTGTAGGTTCCGGAGCTATCGGGGTAGAATTTGCCGATTTCTATAATACAATGGGGACAAAAGTAACCGTTGTAGAATTTATGCCAAACATCGTACCTGTAGAAGATGAGGAAATCTCTAAACACTTAGAAAAATCTCTGAAAAAATCAGGAATCGAGATCATGACCAATGCTTCCGTAGAAAGCGTTGATACAAGCGGAGAAGGTGTAAAAGCTACCGTAAAAACAGCAAAAGGAAACATTGTTCTTGAAGCTGATATTTTATTATCTGCTGTAGGAATCGCTGCAAACATAGAGAACATCGGTCTTGAAGAAGTGGGAATCCAGACAGACAAAGGTAGAGTTTTGGTCAACGAATGGTACGAAACTTCAGTTCCGGGTTATTATGCAATCGGAGACATCATTCCTACTCAGGCTTTAGCGCACGTTGCTTCAGCAGAAGGAATTACCTGTGTTGAAAAAATCAAAGGAATGCACGTTGAGAAAATCGACTATGGCAATATTCCGGGATGTACGTACTGTCACCCAGAAGTAGCTTCTGTTGGTCTTACAGAAAAACAGGCTAAAGAAAAAGGATACGAAATTAAAGTAGGAAAATTCCCTCTTTCGGCAAGTGGAAAAGCAACGGCAAACGGAAATACAGACGGTTTCGTTAAAGTTATTTTCGATGCTAAATACGGAGAGTGGTTAGGTTGCCACATGATCGGAGAAGGGGTTACAGACATGGTTGCGGAAGCAGTTGTTGCCAGAAAACTGGAAACTACAGGTCACGAGATCATCAAATCTATTCACCCGCACCCGACAGTTTCTGAAGCCATTATGGAAGCTGCAGCGGCTGCTTATGGTGAAGTAATCCACATTTAATTTTTCACTTTGTCAAAGTTGAAAATCTTTGACAAAGTTCAACAATATCAAAACCACAGATCAGGAGTCTGTGGTTTTTCTTTTTGAAAAGGATCTGTTTAAATTTGATATTTAAAATTTTATGATTCGATTATTTTACCACGCAAAGTTTTAATTCAACTTTACACATTATTCTTAGAAAGCAAAGGCAAATAAAATTTGCTTCACGAAGCCTGAAAATATTGCTTCATCAAATCAACTTGTTGATTCTTCTTTGCTCACTTCAATAATTAAATCTTTAAGTAAAAACTTTGCGTCAAAAAATGAATGAAATTTTTGAATATCTAATCAAATTTAAACATTCTTTAAGATGATTTTTTTGATTTTGTCTCAGTTATTTTCTTATTTTAGTCAGTCAATAAATACAAATAAACTATGTTTAAAAAATTAGCTGCGGAAGCTTTAGGATTGGGAGATATCGGTAAAATCATCCCTTCACAGGATTATGACAAAGTAGATTCGGACGACTATATCCTTTCCGAAGATAACGAGAAAATTTTCTTTTTAATTAAATCGAAAAGAGACGAATACTGCTTTACCAACAGAGCTTTGATCCACATCGACGGAGCCAGTGCGTTAGACAAAAAAAGAGTCTTGAAGAGATACGAATATTACCAGTTTCCTTTCTCTAATATTGCTTTACAGACGGCGGGAACCATTGATCTTGATGTAGAAATTTCTTTCAATATCGGGAATGTTCCAATGATGATCAGCGTTGCAAAAGGTCAGATCGATCAGTTGAAAGATCTGTATAAAGCACTTTTGGCGATTCAGCAGGAAGTTCACCACAATCATTCTTTGCTGAATTTCTCTAACGACAGCATCCAGAAAGCCATTACAACAGTTGCTTCCGGAAAGCAGGAAAACGTTTCCAAAAGTCAGGAATTAAGAGCAATCAACGAATATATTTTTGCATGGAATACCAACAGTTTTGATAAATATAATCAGAAAGACTTCTCAAGGATTTTTGAAAAATATATTAATAATTAAAAATAAATTTAGATAATATGCCCGGAAATTTGCCGGGCTTTTTTAAACCACCATTCATGAAAAAAATCATTTTTTTGCTGCTTTTTGTATGCTTTAGCTTTTCATTTTCTCAGAACAAAGACGATAAAAGATATTTTCCTGTGGAGTACATTCTAAAAACATCCAGCGATACCATCAAAACGAAGATCAGAAATGTAGGTAAATTTTCCAATACAAAATATTATGTAGCCACGGTGTTACTTAAGATGAAAATGAGGGATTCTTCCGGGGCTGAAACGTGGGTGGAACCAAAAGATGTGGAATACATTAAGATTACCGATGAAAATAATACCATTCATGAATATTATGCTTCTGCCGGGAAAATGGTTTTTGACAATGGTTTTGTAGAAATTTTGTATGAAGGCAAAAATATGAACTGGTACAGATTTTTTCCTCACGGCGGCTTAAAATTTGTTGGAACAGACTTTTTAATCGACGGCAGAAACCGAAAAATCATCAATGAATCCGGATTTTTCAATCCCAGTCTTAAAAATAGCCTGAAAGTAAGATTTGCGGCTTATCCGGATCTTCTTGCTATGATAGATTCCTGGAAAACAGATGACGATCTTCTGAAAATTCTTCAGTTGTATGATAAAAAAGTGGGTTAAACTATTTCTTATTGAAGAAAACCTCTTTTAAAAAAGTTTTACATTAAATACTTAATACTAAAAATCATTATAGTTTTCTGCCTAAATAAGACCAGATCATCAATATTCATTTAAGTATAATTTTATTTTTGTTAAAATAATGCAAAATCACCAGATTTAGAAAAATTAATCTGTTTTTATCGACTTGTTTTCTTAATTTTATTCAATGGATTTTGGGAAAGTTGGGCTTGTTTTATCGGGTGGCGGAACGAAAGGGATCGCACACGCCGGAGTTTTAAAATTCTTAGCAGAAAAAAATATCAATATCGATGTTCTGTCGTGTTGCAGTGCAGGTTCTATTGTAGGCTGTCTTCATGCGGTAGGAAAAAATCCCGAAGAAATTCTGGAATTTTTCAATTCCGTTTACTTTTTCAACTGGAAGCATTTTGCATTCAACCAACCCGGATTGGTTTCTTCCGTTATTTTCAGAAATTATCTCAATCCTATTTTCGGCGAAATGAAACTGGGAGATCTGGATAAAGACGTAAGAATTGTGGCAACAGAATTAGTAGGAGGAACCGAAAAAATCTTTGAAAAAAGTTTTAAAATCGTCGATGCCATTATTGCTTCGTGCTCCATTCCCGGAGTGACGACTCCGTACATCATCGATGAAGAAATGTACTGCGACGGAGGCGTGCTGAATAATTTTCCCGCCGACATCATCAGAGACGATTGCGATAAGCTGATCGGAGTTTTCGTTTCTCCTCCACAAGACGTCAAAATCAATGATTTAAAATCGATTAAAGCCATTGTCTCCCGCTCGTACGATCTGCTTTCTTACCGCATCGAGAGAATTAAATTCGATCACTGCGACTGGTTTATCTCATCGCAGGAACTTTCCATCTACGGAACGTTCGAAAGAAGAAAAGACCGTCTCGAACAGATTTTTAACATTGGCTACAACGCTGCAAAAGAAAGCTTTAACGAAAGCCGTTTTTACGCTAATCTGGAAAACGAGAAAAACCAATTTCAGAATTAACCGTAAAAGAAACAAATAACTTTAAAGCGAAATTAGCTTTAGATAAAAGTTGAGTTCATCTTTTTTGACTTTTGCAGTTAAATAAAAGTTTAAACAGACTTGATAAAAACATCCGTAAACTCGAAACTTTTTCCGTTGAAAAGCCCTTTGTCACTCAGTTTCAGTTCAGGAATAACCAAAAGTGCCATGAATGACAAACTCATGTAAGGCGCTCGTAATCTGCTTCCTAATTCTTTTGCGCGACGGTCTAATCTAATATAAGCTTCTGCTACCTTTTCCGCAGGAAGATTCGTCATAATTCCGGCAATCGGGAGTTCCAGAACCATTTCTTCCGTTTCGGTTGCCAGAGAAATTCCACCCTTCGCTTTAATGATCAGATTTACAGCTTTACATATATCATCGTCATTGGTTCCCACCACCACAATATTATGACAGTCATGCGCAACACAAGAAGCAATGGCTCCTTGTTTTAAGCCTATATTTTTGATGAAAGCTGTTGCAACCGGCGCATCCTGATAACGGTTCACCACAGCAATTTTCAGAATATCATTTTCAGGATCAGATTCAGCAAAACCATCGTTATTTAAAACTTCTGCATGAATTTCTTTTGTAATCAGTTGTCCGTCCAGCGTTTCAATCACACGAATTTTTTCCCCTTCACTTTTTACCTTAAAATCTGAAGGATTTTTTAAGTTGCAGCTAAAATTATTCACTGTCGCAGCTTCCACAGATTCAATAAACGATTCCCCGTTTTCTGAAACTAATGCTCCGTTGATGTACGTTTTTAAAATCGTAAAATCCGAGAGATTATCAATTTCTATAAAATCTGCATTGTCGCCAATCTGTAATAATCCGACCGGTAAATTATAATGTTTAACCACATTGTACGAAGAAGCACGCAGCACATCATACAAATCATAACCCAAATCCAGAGCGCGTTTCACATGATCGTTGATATGAGATTCCAGCAAATTATCAGGATGCTTATCGTCACAGCAAAACATCATCTGATCCGGAAAATCTTTTAATAAAGGAATTAAAGTATCAAAATTTTTCGCTGCACTTCCTTCACGGATCATCACTTTTACCCCGAATTCAAGCTTTTCCAGCGCTTCCTGATAACTAAAACACTCATGATCTGTAGAAATTCCCGCACTAAAATAAGATCTCATTTCTTCCCCCATTAATCCCGGAGCATGACCGTCAATCGGCTTGTTATGTTTTTTCGCAGATTCCAGCTTTTTCAGAACTTCCTCATCTTTGTAAATTACCCCCGGAAAATTCATCATTTCTGCAAGATAAACAATCTCTTCTTTGTCTAAAAGCTGGTCAATTTCACTTGAATCAATCACCGCACCTGCCGTTTCAAAATGGGTTGCCGGAACACAGGAAGGAGCCCCGAAATAGAAATGAAACGGTACTTTTTTCGCATTATCAATCATATATTCAACACCCGAAATTCCCAGAACATTGGCAATTTCATGAGGATCTGAAATCGTTCCCACCGTTCCGTGCTTTACCGCAATCTTTGCAAACTCAGACGGAACAAGCATACTGCTTTCAATATGAACATGCGCATCAATAAATCCGGGCAGAACATACGTATCCTGTTTTTCCGAAATTCTTTGTATTGAGCTAATCTTGTTGTCTTTAATAATGATTTCAGCAGGGTAGGTTTCCCTTGCAACGATGTCGATCAGATTCGATTTAATGGTAAAAGCCATTGGATATTGATTATTTTAAGTGAATTTACCAAAATATTAGAAATAATACCATTTTTCTACACATAAAATATTCTGTAGAAATCATATCTGTGAAGCAGAAAAATAAAATGCAGAAGCAGAACTCCGAAGGAGTTCAATTTTTTTAAATAACTTTAATGACGAAATGGAAAACAGATAGGATAACCTTAACCTCAAACTTAGCTTTCCAATCTAAATCTTTTTTCTTTGAAGCTTTTTCCCACTTTCGCTACTCGCTTTTTTAGAATTTCGGCGGCAGCGAAGCTGCCGCCGAAATTCTAAAAAGAGCTCAGACATGCCGCTCAATTGGGGCTAGAAATCAGCCATCCATTCACTATTTCAACAATATCTTCAATAGATAACTCCCCCAAAATAAAAACTACAGCTTTATTTATCTATCTATCTATCTATCTATCTATCTATCTATCTATCTATCTATCTATCTATTGGTTTTTATATTTCACCAGAAAAGTAAAACCCTTTATAGTTTATAAAAATTTAAACAATTTTCCATTGTTTCAAAAAAACAAAAAAATTCCTGACGATGAAGTCAGGAACTAAAATATATTATTGAAATTAATTTTTAACCACGTAACCATCCTGATTGACAATTGTTTTGCCGTTTCTGTCGGTTACCGTTAAAGTATACGGAGCTTTTTTCGCAGAATTCGTTAAATAATTTCTCCAGATCTGATAAGTATATCCGTTATTATTAAACTCATAGTAATAATTTCCGCCTGTTCCGTCCGGAATTAATTCTCCGTCCGAAATAATCATACTCGGTTTGGAAGTCACCTTTCCGTTGGCTGCCCAGGATTGATACAGATAATTTCCGTTGGGTTGTTTATCAATTTTAATTTTAAACTTTTTGGTTTTAATAATAAACGACTTGGGAACTTTTTCCTGCTGATAACTGATTTTTGAAACCGGATTTTCATTAAAAGCTGCTGCTTCAACCAATGAAAACTGAGCAATGCAAAATGCACTTAATAAAATTTTTCTGATCATTTTTTAGCTATTATTAGATAACGATTCAATCAAATTTAAAGCCAATTCAGAGAAGATTGATTGGTTTTAGATCCGATTCATTATCAAAAATCACCTTCTTTGGAGTAAAAATTAATACATGAATAAAAATAATTAAATTGAAAATCAGTCAATTAATAAATATTCAAAAAAATATTTAAATTTTTTGAAACAACTGAATATTTTTCTTTCTTACATTTGTATCATCAAAAGGATCTCGTTCCTTTCTTATCAAAATGAAACTAATTAACTTTAAGTTTTTCCTTTTAAAAGTATCTGAAATCACTTTCACGATTTTCAATACTTCTCCACCTGCACTTTCTTAAATTATTCGAAAGAATAATCAAATAGTCCGTACTCTCTTTTTCTCTTTCTGAAAAAATAGAGCACCCTCCCTGTTTTCAAATTTTATCAAAACAAAAAACAAACAAACTATGGAATTAGGTTTTGATGGCTGGATGATTCCGGTCGTTATTGCACTTTTGTGCGTTATTTTTTACAAATTTATTTTAAGAATTTTCTTCGGATTAGTCATTGTTCCACAGGACAGAATAGGCTTGGTTACCAAAAAATTCGTGTTGGTAGGTAAGCAGGAACTTCCCGAAGGAAGAATCATTGCCACCAACGGAGAAGCCGGTTTTCAGGCACAGACGTTGGCTCCCGGAGTTTATTTCGGAAAATGGATCTGGCAATATTCTATTGATTTTCAGCCTTTCACCGTAATTCCCACAGGAAAAATAGGCTTACTTCTTGCGAAAGACGGAATGGAGCTGGAAACCGGAAGAATTTTAGGAAGAAAAGTCGACTGCGATTCTTTTCAGGATGCTGAAGCCTTCTTGAAAAACGGAGGTAGAAAAGGCCGTCAAACCGCCATCATTGCTCCCGGATCATACAGAATCAATACTTTACTGTTTGAAATTGAACTTACAGATATGACCCAGATTCCTGACAATGCAGTAGGAATTATAACAACGATGGAAGGAAGCCCTTTGGAAGAAGGACAGATTGCCGGAAAGATCATTAATAACCACAACAAATTTCAGGATGTCGATACCTTTTTAAACAGCGGTGGTTACAAAGGACTTCAGGAACAGGTGATTTTGGCGGGTTCATATTTCTTAAACCCTTGGTTTACAAAAGTTGAAATGGTAAAAATGACGGAAATTCCGATCGGTCATGTTGGAGTTATTATCAGTTATGTAGGAGAAGAAGGGCAGGATTTGAGCGGCGTAGACTTTAAGCATGGGAATATTGTAGAAAAAGGACATAAAGGAGTTTGGACAGAACCTATCGGTCCCGGAAAATATCCGATTAACCCTTACATTATGAAAGTGGAACTTGTTCCGACAACCAATTTAGTTTTAAACTGGGCTTACGAAAGAAGTGAATCTCACCAACTGGATAAAAATCTTTCTACGATTACCGTTCGAAGTAAAGACGGGTTCCCTTTCAACTTGGATGTTTCGCAAATTATTCACATTCCGACGTATGAAGCGCCAAAAGTGATTGCCCGTTTCGGAAATATGATCAATTTGGTGAGTCAGGTTTTGGAACCTACGATCGGGAATTATTTCAGAAACTCTGCGCAGGACAGCGATGTAATTGCTTTTTTAGGAACAAGAAAAGAAAGACAGCAGTCTGCAAAAGACCACATCAGCAGCGTTTTGGAACAGTATAATGTAAATGCCGTTGATACTTTGATTGGAGCGATCGTTCCTCCTGAAAGTCTGATGAAAACTTTAACAGACAGAAAGTTGGCAGAAGAACAGAAAATCACCTACGAAACCGAAATGCTTGCTCAGGAAACCAGACAGGCTCTGGAAAAAGAAACTGCTGTTGCAGATATGCAGAAGGAAATTGTAAAAGCGGATCAGGGTGTTGTGATTGCAGAAAGAATCGCTGATGCATCCGTGAAAAAAGCAACCGGAGACGCCAATTCCGTAAGATTACAGGCAACTGCGGAAGGAGACAGACTGAAACTTCTGGCAACTGGTGAAGCCGAAAAAACAAGACTTCTCGCAAAAGCCGAAGCCGAAAAAATCGAATTACTGGCAAAAGCAAGTGCAGAACAGATTTCATTAACGGGTAATGCTGAAGCGGAAAAAATCTTAGCCATCGGTAAATCCAACGCAGAATCTTACAAATTATCTGTGGAAGCAATGGGCGGAAATAATTTCACCCAGTTAAAGATCATGGAAAATATTGCCAGCCAAAACGTAAGAATTATGCCTGAAGTGTTGATCGGCGGAAACGGAGATTCAGCAAACGGAGGAATCAGCGGATTGTTGGGATTACAGCTTTTGGAGCAGATTCAGAAGAAAAACTTAGAAACGGCTAATGTAATTGAAGAAAAAAGCGATAACAATTCTTAAATATTTTGGCTGAATGTCAGAATCAAAAAAACACAACATCATATATATATTCAAAGTACAGAAAATTTTTCTGCCCCACTTTAAAAACTTTTAACCATTCTATATATCTTTTGCCAAAATCTTCGGTGCAAAAGAGGAAAGCTCCAGATTTTGGAGCTTTTTCTTTTTATGCGGTATAGTTTGCAAATGCTTCTTCAAGACTTTCGAACTTGCCTTTGAATTCATCAATCGGGCAGTCCTGCAGAATATTTCCTTTATGAATAAGGATCACGCGCGAGCAAAGCGCTTCCACTTCCTGCATGATGTGCGTAGAAAGCAAAACTGTTTTTTGCTGTCCGATTTCTTTCACCACATTTCGGATCTCGATGATTTGGTTCGGATCCAGTCCGTTGGTCGGTTCATCCAGAATTAAAAGATCCGGCTGATGAATAATTGCCTGTGCAAGACCTACTCTCTGTTTGTATCCTTTGGAAAGCTGACCGATCTTTTTAGATTTTTCTGGCGTAATTCCTACGAGTTCAATCACTTCATCTACCCTTGAAGCCGGAATTTTATGAATATTGGCAACAAACTGTAAATATTCTTTCACATACATTTCCAGATACAGCGGATTGTTTTCAGGAAGAAAACCGATCTTCTTTTTGCTTTCGATTTCGTTTTCCGTGATGTTTTTTCCGTTAAAAATTATTTCACCTTCATCAATTTTCAGTGCGCCGACAATAGATTTCATTAAAGTCGATTTTCCGGCTCCGTTCGGACCCAAAAGACCGATGATTTCATTTCTGTCAATGGAAACGTTAATGTTGTTCAGAGCAGTCTGCTCACCAAATTTTTTGGTTAAATTGTTTATTTGAAGAGACATAATTTCGTAATGATCTTTTTGCAAAAATAAAATAAAAAAACTCATCCGGATGAATGAGTTGATGCAATATTTTAAAAAGTTTGATTATTTTTTCGACTTCTTGCCTGAAATTTCTGCGGTAGGCTGAACTGCAGCAGGTTGCGGATTGGAAGCATTCATCGGCTGAACATTATTCTTTTGTCCCGGCTTTTCATACAATGCAGATTTTCCGTTGGTTTTACCGAAAATCTTATCAATCTGTTTTTTTGTAAGAAGCTGCGATTTTCCTACAAATTTTCTGTTTTTGTTGATATACTGGATAAACTGAACAGTAGGAGTACCGTAGTTTTTCTCAAAATGCAGTTCGATAATATCGTTCGGAAGTTCCAGAATGATATTTCCTACAGGAATGTCGATAAATCCGTTTTCAATAATTTCATAAAGTCCGGAAACGTCTTTATTAAGATTCTGAAAAGAAAATGATCTGAAAGTATTAAGGTTGGCGGTGTTCAGATCCTGATAATTGAAAGTAAATTTATCATCTTTTTTATATAAACCTACGGCATTATCTTTACCAATTTCTATCAGAGTTTCGTTTTTCAACACCTTGATCTGTGAGGAAACTGAAATACCGAACATACATACAAATAGTAGAATTATTTTTCTCATGGGTTGATTTTTAATGCTATATAATCTGGTATTCTAAATTAACAAATAAAAACGCGAAAAAGTATTTTTTACTCCCTCAAAACAAATGTAACAATTTTTTTTAATATCTGTTAAAAGGAATCAATAGATAAAATTTATTCTTTTTAGTGTGAATTATATTAAATATTTGAAATTAAATTGTTTATAAAAGTAAATTTTAAATTTGTTAAATAATTGATAATTCTTAAAATAGAAGTTTGTATTTCATAATATTTTAAAAATCAATCACTTTACCCGATTATAAAAGCGATGCTTTAAGTAATTTGTTAGCGAAAACTGTTTAAAATTCAGGGATTGAAATTATTGGCATAAAGAGAGAAAAGTCCGGAAAGAGTAGAGTTGTTTTTTTCATTTCGTGTACGTTTATTTTGAGGCAAATTTAGCAAAAATAATCTATGAAAATCCTGTTATCCGTGATTACCTGTTATTTTTAATAAGCTGCAAAAGCTTGGAAGCCGCCATCGTTCCCATACTGAACCCATCGTTGATGATGCATTCGTAAGATTCATCAAGATATTTCGGAAGTGTGCCTTCGGTTATCGCAATTACTTTTACATCCGAAGTCTGTACCTTCTTTTTGATAAGAGAACTGTGCAGTCCGGCAAGCGTTTCGTCACTCATCGCGAAATAACCGTCAAACTGTTCATAGTCCAGAATAATGTTCAGCTTTTCCTTTACGCTTTCTGCAGACTCACAAAAAATAACCTTGCATTCCATTTGCGGATATTCTTTCAGCTTTTGCAGGAAAAAATCCCTTCTAGTTTGAGTGATGTCCAGATTTTCATCCCCAAAAATGGCAAGAATTTTTTTGCACTTATTATTGGCAAGCTTTTCAGCGGCAGTTTCCACATTCAGTTTATTATCAAAAATAATCTGTTCAAAAGAATTCTGAGAAATCGTTTTGTCAAACATTACTACAGGAACTTCTATCTCCTTTATTCTGTTCAGGTGAGAAAGATCTTTTGTTTGTCTTGTAAGAGAAATAAGAATTCCGTCCACACGCGAGTTGATGCAGGTAATGATGTTTTCTTCCTCCATTCCCACAGATTCTTCTGAGGACAATACAAAAAAATGATACCCTTCCTTATGCAGCACCGAAGAAATTCCTCTTATAATAGAAGGAATAAAAAACATCGACATTTCCGGAATGATAAGTCCGATAACTTTTGAAGACTTTTTCCTGAAATTGATGGCAAAATCATTCGGAATATAATTAAAAGTTTCTGCAGCCTCCTTTACTCTTTGCTTTACGGCATTGCTGATATCGGGGTGATCTTTAAGCGCTCTGGATACTGTAGATACACTGATATTGAGCATTTCTGCGAGGTCTTTTATAGTGACTCTTTTCATTTTTAAGTTAATTGAGGCAATTTTTGGGTTAATTTAGTGATGTTTCGAGGTTAAATTTAAGTTAAAAAATGTTAATATTTTGTTTTAAAAAGTTAATAAAAAGTTAAAATTTTTAGAAGTTATCCACCGCAAACGTTTGCGCAAACGTTTGAAATTAATATAAATTTAACACAAACCAAAAACTACATTTTGAATATGTTAAAAAAAATACTTTTAGACCATAATTAAAAACTCTCAAAAATTATGGAATCAAAAATTTTTACCAGATTGCTCATTTTCGGCGCGATGAATACAGCAGCCTTTATGTTTTCTCAGAGTACAGAAAATGATACAATTACAAGAGGTAAAGCAATCGATGAGGTAGTTATCACAGGTAACTCCAACCCTAAAGCTTCTATTAAAACCAGTACTTCTATTTCTACTTTAAAAATGAAAGATATAGAAAATGCTGCTCCAAGAACAACTGCCGAAATTTTCCGTACCATTCCGGGAATCCGTTCAGAATCTTCAGGCGGGGAAGGAAACTCCAATATTACCGTAAGAGGGGTTCCTGTTTCAGCAGGAGGTTCCAGATATCTATTGATTCAGGAAGACGGTTTACCGGTAATGCAGTTCGGAGATATTGCATTCGGAACACAGGATCAGTTTACAAGATTCGATTCTTTTGTTTCCAGAGTGGAAGCATTAAGAGGAGGTTCTGCCTCTGTTTTTGCAAGCAATTCTCCGGCGGGGATCATCAACTTCATCACGAAAACCGGAGAAAAAGAAGGCGGAAGCATCACACAACAGTTAGGATTAAACTATAAAAACTACAGAACAGATTTCGACTACGGAACGCAAATCGCAGATAACACGTTTTTAGCTTTGGGAGGGTTCTACAGAATCGGGGACGGACCAAGAAAAACAGGATTCAATTCCAATAACGGAGGACAGTTCAGAGTTTCATTACTGAAAAAGTTCGAGAAAGGAAGCTTCAGAGTTTATGCTAAATTTCTGGATGACAGAACTGCTGCGTATATGCCGATGCCGGTTGCGGTTTCTGGAACAGATGCAGATCCGAAATGGTCTTCTTTATCCAATTATAACATCCTGAACGGTGCTTTACAGACGATCAATCTTCAACACGACAGAACATTAGGAAACGACGGTAATATTTTTGACAGCGATGTTACAGACGGAATGCATTCCATTTCAAAAACCATCGGTGCAGAATTCAATTACGACCTTGGAGAAGGATGGAAATTTGAAGACAGAATCCGTTATTCCGCAAACAACGGACAGTTCATTGCACCTTTCCCTGCAAGTGTAAGCAAAGGAAGCGATTTCTTTACGGCAGCTAACTTTACCAATTTCGGAAGTGCAGTGTACTCAGGAACCAATACTCCGGTGGATATGAATGCTTATTACATGAAACTTGCACTTTTCAATGTAAAGCTTAACAACTTCAATAATTTTGTAAACGATTTTAACATCAGCAAAAAATGGAGCAATGTGAAATTCAACGCAGGATTGTACAAGGCTACCCAAAACATCAATATGGACTGGATGTGGAACAACTACATTCAGGAAGTAAGCGACAGCAATGCAAGATTGGTAGATGTTAAAAACCTTTCAGGAGCTTTCATCACAGATCAGGGTTTACTTAACTATGGAATGAAAGACTGGGGAAATTTAAAAAGAAACTACAACACGAAATATGACATTACTGCGCCTCACGCACAGATCGAAATTAATGCGACTGATAAGTTAACGATTGATGCGGGTGCAAGATATGATATCGGAAAGGTGACAGGAACTTTCTCTGGAGGAACCATTACGTATACAAGTCGCGATATGAACGGAAATGGATTAATCGATATTCCAGAACAATTGGTAGGTTCTAACGACAACATCAATGTTCCTGTAAACTACAGATACGGAATTTTCGGATATTCAGTAGGTGCTAATTATGCTTTAAACAGCAAAAATGCCGTATTTGCAAGAGTGAGCCAGGGTGGAAGTGCTTCTGCGGACAGAATTTTATTCTCCGGATACAACTATACCAATAATGACGATCCTGCATTGGATGCTGTAAAAGTAAACAAAGTAAATCAGGTGGAAGCCGGTTACAAATTGAGAGGAGCAGGATATTTCCTTAATACAACGCTTTTCTATGCAGGAACTAAGGAAGCGAATTACGAAGCGACTACACAGAGAAAAACAGAAAACAAATACCAGTCTCTTGGGGTAGAATTGGACGGATATTACAGAATTACAAAAGGTTTTGATATAAAAGCAGGACTTACTTACACCCATGCGGAAATTAAAAACGCACTGGATCCTACCATCGTTGGAAACACGCCTAGAAGAACACCTAAATTCATGTACTCCGTAAACCCTAACTTCAGCGTAGATAAACTGAATGTTGGTTTCTATCTTATCGGAGCAACAAAAGCTTACACGCAGGATTCAAACAAATTAATTATGCCTGGTTATGCGATTGTAAACCCTTATATTTCTTACCAACTGATGAAAAATCTTTCGGTTAGCGTAAATGCAAACAACATCTTCAATACCATTGCAGTTACAGAAGCAGAAGAAGGATCTATCGCAGGAGGAAACGGAATCGTAAGAGCAAGAACGCTTCCGGGAAGCAGCTACAGCGCAAGTGTAAAATTTGACTTTTAATACTTTTACCTTAAAAATGTGGAATGAATGAACGTTCATTCCGCATTTTTTCAAAAAAATAAAATATGTTTAGACAGGAAGCCATTGAAATTATAAGGAAAGCCATTACAGAAGAAGGAATTCTGGCATCTGCACAACAGAGAGACAACTACGCAAGAGTATGGGCGAGAGATTCTATGATGACGGGATATGCCGGAATTTTAGTACATGATGAAGAAATCCTTGCCGGACTGGAAAAATCTGTTCTTACACTCGCTAAACATCAGGCGGAAAACGGACAGATCCCTTCCAATGTGGTGAATGATAAAGCAAGCTACGGAACACACGTAGGAAGAACCGACGCCACAACATGGTGGATCGTTACAACCTGCGAATATCTTACAAAAACGCAAAATCACGAGCTTAAAAACAGTCTGAAAGAAAAAATTTATAAAGCACTTTCCTGTCTTAAAAGCTGGGAATACAACCAGAGAGGTTTGGTGTACAGTCCGTTGGGTGGAAACTGGGCAGATGAATATGTAACTTCCGGATATACTTTGTACGATAACGTTCTGAGATATTGGGCTTTAAAAAATGCTGCTGAAGTTTATGATGATGAAACATTAAAAACTGTAGCGGAAAATACAAAAAATCTGATTCAGGAAAACTTTTATAAAAATGAAAATGGTTCAGATTCAGCTAAATATCACGAAACGGCTTATGCTAAAGTTACCGCAAAACCCTATTTCTACGCTTCGCTGAATGCAAACGGATATGACGGACGTTTTGATCTTGCAGGAAATGCACTCGCTCTTTTACTGGATTTTGATCTTGATACAAAAGCTTTTTCAGAATTTTTGAATGGTGTAAAGGCTGAATTTAAACATTGGATGCTTCCTGCATTTTATCCCGTGATTTTCCCCGGAGATGACGATTGGCGTCTGCTGGAAAACAACTACAGCTACAGCTTCAAAAATGAACCCTATCATTTCCATAACGGAGGTTCTTGGCCGATATTTTTAGGCTGGCTTTGTCTCGGACTTAAACAGAAAGGCGTAAAAGATATTCCTGAAAAAATCCTTAGACAATATGAAGAACTGATGAATGAAAAAGGAGAGCATTTCAGAGAATACTATTCCACAGATCAGCTATTGCCATTGGGAACAGAACAGCTTTGCTTTTCGGCATCGGGATATCTTTTAATGACTTATTAAAAGACAGTTTTTCAAATTTTTCATCTTAAAAAAGTAAAAAATGGTCGGCGACGTTATAGAATTAAAAGAAAAACATCTGGCTACAGCCAAAGAAATAACAGCATTATTGAAAAAAAGTTTTCCATTGGATGGAAAGCAGAAAATTGCGATCGGGATTGCAGGAGAAAGTGGAAGCGGAAAATCGGTAACTGCTTTTGCCCTTCAGAAAATTCTGGAGCAGGAGAATGTAAAAAGTCTGGTTTTGCAGATGGACGATTATTTCAAACTTCCTCCGAAAACCAACCACGAGAATCGACTAAAATCTCTGGATAATGTAGGAATTCAGGAAGTAGATCTTGAAAAATTATCTCAGAATATAAAAGATTTTAAAACAGAATCTGCGGAGATTGAAAAGCCTTTGGTTTATTACAGCGAAAATCTGATTAGCAGTGAAAAAATTGACACTTCAAGGTACGAAGTCATCCTTGTGGAAGGAACCTACATTCTGGAAATTGAAGAATTTGATTTTAAAATTTTCATAGACCGCAATTACAGAGACACTCACGAAAACCGGATGAAACGCAATCGTGACGAGCAAAGTGACTTTGTAGAAAAAGTTTTGGAAATTGAACATCAGATTATCCGCAGTTTCAAAAATAATGCAGATCTTATTCTCGGAAAAAACTATGAACTTGTAAACACAGATTTATGAACGCAAAAAGAATCATTCCGCGCCTGAGTTTCTGGCAGATCTGGAATATGAATGTCGGATTTTTCGGAATTCAGTACAGTTTCGGGCTTCAGCAGACTGCGGTTAATCCCATCTATTCGTTTTTGGGAGCGCATGCAGAACAGCTTCCGATCCTCAATCTGGCGGGTCCCATTACCGGATTGTTGATCCAGCCGTTAATCGGAGCCATCAGCGACAAAACATGGAGTCCGAAATGGGGGCGCAGAAAACCGTTCTTTTTGTTGGGAGCATTATTCTGCAGTATTGCCTTGTTTTTATTTCCTTTCAGTTCTACCATCTGGATGGCAGCGGGACTTTTATGGATTCTGGATGCCGCAAACAATACCGCAATGGAACCTTACCGCGCTTTCATCGGAGACAAACTTCCGGAAGATCAGCAAACCTTCGGCTTTCAGATGCAGAGTCTTTTTGTGGGAGCGGGGATTACCCTTGCCAATCTATCGTTATTTGTTTTTCAGAAATATTTAGGCGGAAATTCTGCAAGCGGAGGAATTCCTGTATGGGTTTATTATTCCTTCTTTCTGGGATCGTTCTGTTCAATCGCATCTGTGGCGTGGTCTGTGTATAAAACACCCGAAATCCCGCCAACGGAAGAAGAAATTGAAGAATTAAGAATCGCAAAAGAAAAAAGTACATTTTTCACACCTTTTATAGAAATTATTGTCGCAATAAAAGAAATGCCGAAAGTTCTCTGGCAACTCGCACTGGTTTATCTTTTCCAGTGGTACGCACTTTTTGTCTATTGGCAGTTCATCACGCCGATGCTGAAGTCTTCGCTGTACGGAATCTCTGAGGCTGATGAAACTAAAGCCAATGCATTGATAGAAAGTGCTAAAAAAGGAATTTCTGTTGTATCCTCCGACTTAAGCTGGGCAAAAGGAATTCTGCATCAGGTTGAGGTTGCAGTAGGACAGACCGGATTAATGAACGGTTCTTACAATATCGTGACGATGCTTTCTGCTTTGCTTCTTGTACCTTTTGCTAAAAAATTCGGTTCTAAAAACACCTATATATTTTGTTTGTTCCTCACAGGTTTAGGCATTATGACCTTACCTTTTATTAAAAATGAATACTTTATCTTACTTCCGATGGTTGCATTGGGAATCGGTTGGGCTTCGATGATGGGACTGCCGTATTCTATGGTTTCACCATCCATTCCTCACAGCAAAAGAGGAATTTACATGGGGGTGATTAATATGATGATTGTAATTCCGATGCTCATACAGACATTATCCTTTGGTTTTGTATTCAATAACTTTTTAGGAAATAATCCTTCCTCGGCAATTATTCTCGCAGGAGTGCTGTTTGTAGTAGCCGGAAGTTGTGTATTTCTAATAAAACCTGATACTTCAGAAAAGTAAATAGATCTTCATATTATTTGGTTAGGAAGCAGGCTGCAAAATTTTTGCAGCCGCTTTTTGTATGGAAGCATATCTGTTTTTAATCCGTAATTCTTCTAAATGTAAGATAATCAGAGTGATTTAGTAGAAAATCGGCATGAATTTTCGCTAATGCTCCATTCCTGTTGATGTATTCACTCACATCAAGATAAAATATAAGCAGCATCAGATTGTTTTTTACCTTCGATTTTATTAGCAGATCCAATTAAAAGCGATTACTAAATTCATAAAACTTCACATTCAGGATTTTTAATAGTCTTTAATGGTTATATTTGATTAATTAAATTGAATTATGAATTCTCCTCAGAATATCGAACCTGAAAAATTACTGTCTGTGTTATTTTATTCACCCAATGCAACGGCAGTATATCAGGGTGACGATATAAAAATATTAAGTGCCAATGAAGCCATGATTAATTTCTGGGGGAAAGACAGAAGTGTTGTTGGAAAAAATATTTTGGATGCAGTTCCCGAATTAATAGGACAGCCTTTTTTTGATATGCTGCAGAATGTATGGAGATCGGGAGAAACCTTCATTGCAAAAGATTATCCTGCGATTCTTAATATAGACGGAACTCTTAAAACCTACTATTTCGATTTCGAATACAAAGCAATTTTAGATGCATCCGGAAAAACCGAGTATATTCTTCATACCGCTTTTGAAGTTACAGAACGGCAGGAAGCATTAAGAATGGTAGAGGAAAAATCTAAATCCGAGCAAAAACTTATAGACGATCTTTCTGCGCTTAATGAAGAATATCTTGCTACAAACGAAGATCTCAATGCCAAGCATGAAGAACTCTTCCGTGTTAACAGCAATCTTTTACAGGCAAGAAAAGAACTTTTAACAGCTAATTATACTTTAACGGAAAATGAAAAAAGATTTAAAACGCTCGTAGAAAAAGCACCGGTTGCGATCGCATCTTTAAAAGGAAAGAACTTTGAAGTGGATATTGTGAATGATAAAGTATTGAATCTCTGGAATAAAGACCGTTCTATTATCGGTATGCCGTTGAAGGATGCTCTTCCGGAACTGATGGGGCAATCTTTTATTGATATTCTTGCGGAAGTGCATGAAAACGGAAAACCCTATTTTGGCAAGGAAAGCAAGGTGCTGATCGAAAAAAACGGAGTACTTAAAGAACTTTATCTCAATTTTGCCTATCAGCCGATTTTTGATGAAAACAACAAAAGCGTTTCTGTTCTTGTGGTGGCAAGTGATGTAACCGAGCAGGTACAATCCAGACACTCGCTTATTGAAATAAAGAAAAGGCTTGAAATTGCTCTGGATGCAAGCAAGCTGGGTTCTACAGAAGTAGATCTTACTACCGGAAAAATGCAGTGTAACGATCAGTTTAAATATAATTTCGGATTTATGCCGGAAGAAGAATTCAATTATACCGATCTATTTGAAGCAATGCTTCCGGAATACAGACCAAAAATAAAAAGTCTGGTACAGGAAGCCATCAGAACCAACGGAATTTATAAAGCCGAATATCCCGTAAAATGGAAAGATGGCTCTATCCACTGGATTCAGGCGCATGGAAGACCAAGATACAATGAAAATGGAGTAGCGGACAGAATGGTGGGAATGACTTCCGACATCACAGAAAAAAAACATGCAGAACAGCGCAAAGATGATTTTTTAAGCGTTGCAAGCCATGAACTCAAAACTCCGTTAACTGCTGTAAAGGCTTCCATACAGTTGCTGAACAGGATAAAAGACCGTCCTTTCTCTGAAATTCATAACCGCCTTATAGAGCAGTCTGATAAAGAAATCGGCAAGATGCATATGCTGATTGACGACCTGTTGAATATGAGCAGACTGGGACAGGATCAACTGATGCTGGAATACGGATACTTTAATCTTTATGAAATGCTGAGCAAAAGCTGCAGCCATGTAAGGCTGGAAAATAAATACAAACTTATTGTACAGGGTGATGAAAATCTGGAAATATATGCCGATGAACACAGAATTGAGCAGGTTGTGGTAAACCTTGTGAACAACGCCGTTAAATACGCCAAAGAATCAGAAGAAATCCATATTTCGATAGAACGTTTGGAAAAAGACATTAAAATTTCCGTGCGCGATTTTGGAAGCGGAATATCAGAATCTGTTATTCCTCATCTTTTTGACAGGTATTATCGTGTTGAATACATGAGTAAATCCTATTCCGGACTTGGTCTCGGCTTATATATCTGCTCAGAAATCGTTAAAAAACATTCGGGAAAAATTGGAGTTGACAGTAAGCTGGGAGAGGGAAGTACATTCTGGTTTACCATTCCTTATAAAAAAGCAGGATAATAATAAACTGAACAGAAAAACAATTCTAAATTGCTTATCCATCTTTAAGAATTCAGAAAAAATGCATTCGTCCGGTTTACAGAATTTTGACGAATGCATAATTTATGGTTTTATTTATACTAAAGACTGTACAATTCTTTTTCCTGCGGTATCACAAAAATCCAGTCCGGAATAGTCGGGATTTAATCCTGCGATATACGGAACAGCCATAATGTAAAGATCCTCTGTTGCTTTTCCGTAATAATCCAGTGCCTGAAAATGATCATTGATATTCAGTCCGTCTACCCGAAGATAATAATGATCAGGTTCCGTTTTCATAATATGGCTGCTGTCTTTTTCAAATTCACATTTACCTTTTTCCGCATCTTTAAATTTAATATAGCCCGAACTGATTAATCTTCCGTTTTTCAGACCTTCAAAAGGAATATCATTGAATTGTATCGGTTGCTGACCGATGGCATCAATATACAGTTTATAGTGATCTGATTTTTCTGCTCCCGCTTCATCCGTATAATGATAAATAATTCCTTCTTCCTCATGAGATTCGATACGGCTGTTTTCATTTACACTCACCAGATGCAAAATTCCTGCATCATAAAGAGCAATAAGTTCTTTGTACGAAGACTGCGGAAGAGAAGCAATAATCACGGATATAAGCGGAAGCAGGGTTTTTCTGAGTCTTATCATATCTTCTGCTGAAAAATGTTTTGCAGGATAATTAATCGCATAGCTGAAAGCAGACAGCGTTTCTTTCCATGCAATAGTCTGATGTCTTTCTATTGATTTTTCTGCTTCAGCATATTCGGCTTTAAAAAGCTGGAAACTATCCAGTTTTTCTCTCAATTCAAGCATTTTTTCAACAAATTCTTCAATCGTGAGGTCTTTTATTTCCTGATAAAATTTTTCATTCTTCTTTCTGAGAGGTTCTTTAAAATTCAGATTAAATACATAATCCAGATCCACAAAACCATTATTTTTCTGTTTATACTCATAGATTTCGTCATGAGACATGATCCATCCTTCAGAATACGGACTTCCTTCCGAATGAAACCTTAAAGCTGGAAGAAATCCTCTTTTCGAAAATAAAGTAATAGAAAAGTTTTTGTTTTCTTCATTAATAAGATACTTCAGACCGCCATTTTCTTCAACGTATTTTCCGTTCAGCCTTGCCAGAGTTTTCACCGCATCTACCGCGGTAAGAGATGTCCCTCGAATGGCAACCGAATGATTGGATGCAATATTGAATTTAGAAGGAGGATAAGGAGAATCATACCATCCTTTGCTGCGGATTTCGTTTTCAGAAGACCACTGATGTCCGGTGCAGATAATTACTTTAGACACGTTGTGAGCATCACCGGATTCTGTAATTACCGTAAAAAAATCATCATTCTTCCTGTCAATATCTACAACTTTTGTATTTTTAAAAACTTTTATCGTAACGCCATGTTTACCGGCAGTTCTCAGCAGATGATGAAACTGATCTTCGAGATAATTTCCTAAAAGCAGCCTGGGAATCACTTGATATTCGTTGATGCTTTCGCCGGCTTTGTTGGCAAAATCAGGATAATCTTTTAAATCCTTTTTTGTTACAAAATCTGTGAAAGATTGTGGCAATTCCGGAAGTTCATTTGCGGAAACATTGGCAACATGCTCAAAATTTGCTCCATAATGGCTGTAAGGCATTCCCGATCCCAGATTTTCACTTTTTTCGAAGATGTAAAGTTCTTTTGGATAAATTTTTTCTGCCATAAGATGTTTCACAACAAACAGAGCAGCCGGTCCGCCTCCGATAAGGGCAATACTGTCGATATTATTCATGGGTAACTGTTTTATATAATCACAAAAAGAGAGCTGAAAAACTCTCTTTATTGGGATGGTAATAATTTATTTTACTAATTTCTTGCTTCAAGATTTTCAAATTTTGAATAAGAAGATTTCAGATGATGAAGCTGATCCGAAACCAGTCTCGAACATTCCGGAGCAAGATCTCCGCTGTCTAAAGCATTCTGATAAGCATCGATGGCTGCTTTCTCTCCAAAAACCACATTTTCCAGAGTAGACTCATCCTTATCTGCTGAAAAAGCGTTTTTTACATCAATCCATGCTCTGTGGAAAGCTCCTGCTGTACTTGTTGTATTATCTGCCTCGCCTCCGTGTTCATTAATGTGTCTTATCAGATCATTTTTCATAGTTTGCGATTCAGAAACCATCTGGTCATAATCATTTCTTAACGCAGAATGAGTGTCCCATACTTTGTCTTCCACTTTTGAAAATCCTTCAATTCTGTCATTGGTAATGTTCAGTAAATCGTTAAGTACGGCTACATTTTTTTCGTTGTTCATATTTAAATTTTTTATTTGGTGTCCTTCATACTTTACAATAAACATGCCCTTTTAAAGCACTTCCGGATTATTTACGTTTTTATTGTGAGAAATTGGAAATATTCTATATTTGTGAAAATTAATAATCATGCTAAAAGTCATCGTCATTGATGATAATCCGGAGGTAAGGAAAAAACACTGTACTCTGATAAAAAATAACTGCCCGAATCTTACTTTAGTAGGAGAGGCGCATTCTGTAGAATCCGGTATAAAAGTGATAGAGCAGTTTTCTCCCGATATCGTTTTTCTGGATACCCTTTTTTCTGACGGAAGCAGTTTTGATCTGCTCGAAAAATTAAGTCAGAATACATTCAAACTCATATTTATAACAGACTGTGAGAATTCTGCCGTAAAAGCATTCCGTTTTTCAGCAGTTGATTATCTCTTGAAGCCATTGAAAACAGAGGATTTGATAGAAGCAGTAAAAAAAGTCGAAGAATCAGTAAGGAAAGAACTTTTCGATATCAAATTCAGTTATTTGTTTTCTAATCCTGAACGTCCTAAAAATATTCAGAAACTTAGATTGAAGACAACGGATAAAATTTACTCGGTTAATATTCAGGATATTGTCAATTGCCAGTCCGAGAAAAATTATACCACGTTTCATTTCATCAACGCACCGAAATTAGTTGTTTCTACCAATTTAAAAGAATATGAAAATATTTTAACACCTTTTAATTTCTTCAGAACCCATCAGTCTCATCTTATTAATATGTCTTATTTTGATCATTATGTAAAATCGGATGGTGGTAATACGGTAATGATGAAAAATAACGCAGCCATACCACTTTCGGTGAGAAAGAAAGAGGAATTTCTGGCACTGCTGGATCATCTTCATATATAGAACTGAGCACAGATTTGCTCGTAAACCTTACGAATTTACCGGTAAACCTTACAAATGTTCATTTGTCAGAATTGCTATTTTGCTTTCGTTTATTATTGCATTTTGAATTTTAAAAAAAATAAAATATTCAAAAAAAGAAGAATAATTTTATAATTTAACTAAACAAACCATGAAAAAAAGATCATTTTTTTTGATTCCGATTCTTTCGGCTGCATTACTTTTAAATTCCTGCGGACAGGAACCTGTAAAAATAGAAATAGGCAAAGAATTTAAAATAGAAAACAATCCCATTACCATTCTGAAGTTTGAAGAAATGAAAGTTTTGCGCTCTGAGAAGGAGAAAATGATTAAAATTGCCCCAAAAGGAAAAAAATATATTTATCTGGAAGTTAAAAATCCGAAGGATGAAATGATTTTCCTGAAAGTATTCAGCAAAGATAAAGAGATTAAAGCCGCCGATGATCTTATGTATTTCGGTCATGATATAGATACAGGATTTGAAGATGCCTATTTTCTTGTAGATGAAAATACAGTTATTGATAAAATCGTAATCAATACCCCTGCTGATACAGAATATACTGTGATAAACCCGGCTGTAACTAAAGATAAATCTTCTATTCCTGACGCAGTATACGGAATTATAGATGCTTACACCACAGAAAAACCTATTGGTCTTCTGGAAGGTTTTGCGCCTTATGTTGAAGAAGGAAAAAATGTTCATTCCATTGCAACACAGGATGGATATATTATGGCAAGTAATATCATGAGCAACAAAGCAGAACTTTCTTATTTTACAGAGGACGGAAAAACGTATGTCTTCCGTATTCAAAATATATTGGGAAGCAGCGGAACAGCGACAACACATTGGCAAAACGGCAAAATAACCAGTATAGAAGTAGTTGAATAATTAAAAAAAATCGAATAACATATTTAATTTAAACAGTTTATGAGAGTATTAACTTTAATATTTATGGTTCTTGCATTTTTGGTAGGCGGTACTTGTTCCGGCTTACTATTTAAAAATATCGAGAGCAGAATTGGAAGCGATGACTACAGTATTGCAGATAAAGCCCAGCAACAGATTGATGATCTGAAAAAACAGGGAATCGATATTACAAAAATAGATGATCCTCAGGTAAAAGAAAGCCTTGAGATTCTGGAAAAAGTACCCCCGAAATGGAAGGTAGATACAGCCGGAATTCTGGGTATTGCAGTAACCATTTTGGCATTTGTCATGATTGTTATTGCCTTTATGAAAAAAAATGCTGTAAGAGCTGTCAGTTTACTGGTGATTGTTTTATCGCTTGCGATGTGGATTATTGCTCCGGATATAGAGGCTGGGAAATATTCAGGAATCAATCCGAAAACAATGGCTTTGATCGGGTTTTTAGGTTTGGCAGGTTCAGCAGCTTTTGCATTCATGAGTTATCAACTGTATCTCAAAAAACTTTCAAAAAACTAGTACAATGGATACATTAGGAATTATAGGAACTATTTTGATGTTCATAGGATTCGCAAGTGCTGCGTGGGCTGCAATTCTTTACGTTTTTTCTCTCAGTGCGGTGGCGGGAACCAAATTATCAAAAAAAGTAGGAACAGCCAATGAAAGAACAGACGAATATCTTGAACAGGGAAAATCCATGTCCAAAGCAATATTTAAAAAACTAATCTTGAGATTGGCGATCGGCTGTGCAGGCTGGCTGATGTCGTACCTTGCAACAGGTCATGCATAAATTTCTTAGAATTATATATAAAATAAACCTTGCATATGCGAGGTTTTATTTTTTCGTTTAAAAAGAAATTTTAGTATTTTCATGAAAAATTAGTTTAAACAGGTTTTTAGTTAAGTTTTTAATGAGTTTAAACACAAACTTAAAAAAATAAATATGGAAAAGGCAGAAAAAATCTCCGCTGAACAGATGAATAAAGTAAAAGAAACCCTTGCGAATACCGCGGTAGGCGAACTGGAGCAGGGAGAAGATTTTGAAAAATTAGATTACACAACTGTAGAATTCGGATACATTTATCTGAGAGACGGAAAGTATGAATCGCTCTTTAAAATCATAACTGATAAAAAGACCGTATTTTTTGCTGCACAGAAAGGAAGTCTGATGCGTTTGCAGGATTCATTCACGGAAGGACATTTTCAGGCTACAGCAGAACAGATGTTGGCTTTCCACGGAGACTGGAAGTAAAAATATCCGCGAAAGCAATTCAGAAAATAAAGACAATGACAGCATTCATAGAGATGTTGTCATTTTTATTTTGCTGAATTCAGAATATAATGTTGAGGTTTGAAGTATTGTATTTCAAAAACTTAAATTAGAATCTGTAAATTATCTTAAGCTTAAAATAAATTTAAATTCATAATAAATAACTGAAATGAGCTTACATCATTTCGAATCAGTCTGAGAAAAATATTGCTTTCAAAATCTTTAAAAGCAATTGAATTTTCGTCTGCCGCTTATTTCAGGAATAAAATTTGTACCTTTATTTACCAATTACCATTATATTATGAAAGCCCATCTGTTATCAGATAAATCGGTAAAGCAGATAGAAATCGTTAAAGTTAAGGACAACATCAGTTTTCATTACACAGATGATGTCTCTGTAGAAGAACCGTTAGAAATAAGAGTTTCCTATTATTCAGCAGATAAAAAAGAATCTAAAAATATATCGGTTACCATGAGAACCCCCGGAAATGATGAAGAACTGGCGGTTGGTTTTTTATTTACAGAAGGAATTATAACCGGTAATAATCAGGTTAAAGCCATTTATTCTCCAAAGGAAGAATGTTCCAGAAACAGGGAAAATATTGTCATGGTAGAATTAAATGAAGGTTTTGTTCCCGAACTTATGAAAGCCGACAGAAACTTCTATACAACGTCCAGTTGCGGAGTTTGTGGAAAAGGATCCATAGAATCTATAAAAACAGTGAGCATTTTTAAAGATCAAAAAAGACAAAATACAGAACTCTCTCTGGATACGATCTATCAATTATCCGAAAAACTACATTCTTTCCAGAATAATTTCAGTGCGACCGGAGGTATACATGCTTCAGGATTGTTTAATCTGAAAGGAGATCTTCTTGCATTACGCGAAGATGTAGGAAGACACAACGCTCTGGATAAACTGATAGGTTATGCATTATCTGCAGATTTGCTTCCTATGGACAATAAAATTTTACTTCTTAGCGGAAGAGCCAGCTTTGAACTCATTCAGAAAGCCGCAATGGCAGGAATTCAAATTGTTGCCGCAATAGGAGCGCCTTCAAGTCTTGCAATAGAACTTGCTAAAGAATTTGATATTACTTTATTAGGCTTTTTGCGAAACAACCGGTTTAATATCTACCATTCCGCAAGCCATTTTAAAATTGAAAATCTATTATGAAAATAAGAATAAAAGACAACTCCGTAAGATTCCGTCTCACTCAGTCTGAAGTAGCAGAACTCGGAAAAAACGGAAAAATTTCAAGTACTACACAATTTATAGACCGTCCTTTTATCTATTCTATTGAAAAAACAGAAGACGCAGAACTCTCATCGGCTTTCATCGATAATACCATGGTTTTAAAAATGCCTGAAACCATGATCGCTGAATGGATTTCCACCGGCAGGGTAGGATTTGACGGACAATCCGGTCCGGTGAAAATTTTGGTAGAGAAAGATTTTGTCTGCATCGATAATACGTTGGAAGATCAAAGCGATAATTATCCCAATCCGAATATAAAATGTTAATTTTTTTCATTTTTTTAAAATGTAGAAGTCATGGGAAATAAAGAGGTATTCAATAAAAAAGAAGAAAACAGCGGACAGCCTTCGGCGGAATCTCCTTATACACTGGGAAATCTAAAGGTAAAGCCCCCGAAAAATTGGGCAGCAGGAGTTCCCGCAGTGGTTCATTCACTGGAACAGTTGGTTCTCAATGCTTCAGTTCTTCGTGGAGGAAGAGCACTTTTCAGCATGAATCAGTTTGACGGATTCGACTGTCCAAGCTGCGCATGGCCCGATCCGGATGACGAACGTTCCAAACTGGGGGAATACTGCGAAAACGGAGCAAAAGCTCTGGCTGAAGAAGCCACTTCAAAAAAAATCGGAGCAGGATTTTTCAGGGAAAATTCCGTATACGATTTAGCCAAAATGACGGATTTTGAAATCAGTCAATTGGGAAGAATTGCAGAACCGATGTATCTTCCGGAAGGAGCAACACATTATCAGCCGATAAGCTGGGATGAAGCTTTTGCAAAAATTTCCGAAAAATTAAATGCTCTGGATTCTCCCGACGAAGCTATATTTTACACCTCCGGAAGAACCAGCAATGAAGCAACCTGGGTATATCAGTTGTTTGCCCGTGAATTCGGAACCAATAACTTCCCCGATTGTTCCAATATGTGCCATGAAACTTCAGGATATGCACTTTCCAGAAGCATTGGTATCGGAAAAGGAACCGTAAAACTCGAAGACTTTTATGATACCGATCTCATCATAATTATCGGACAGAATCCGGGAACCAATTCACCGAGAATGCTTTCTGCCCTTACAAAAGGAAAGAAAAACGGGGCAAAAATTATAGGCATCAATCCGCTTCCGGAAGCAGGTCTGAAAGGATTTAAAGATCCTCAGAACGTTCGTGCCTTACTCAATAAGCCTTTTGAATTGTCAGATCTGTATCTTCCTGTCAAGATCAATGGAGATATGGCGCTCTTAAAAGCCCTTCAGATCCTTGTACTGGAAGAAGAAGCAAAAAATCCCGGAAAAGTATTGGATCAGGATTTTATAGCAAACAAAACAGCAGGTTTTGAAGCACTGACTGAAGAATTAAAACGATATGACCTTAATTTTTTATCTGAACAATGCGGAATTTCTGTTGAAAGTCTGAAAGAAGCAGCGCAAATGATCGCTTCAAAAAAACGCATGATTATTTGTTGGGGAATGGGAATTACGCAGCAGCACAACGGCGTGGAAATGATCTACAATATTGTGAACCTTTTACTAATGAAAGGAAGCATCGGAATTCAAGGCGGCGGAGCTTGTCCTGTCCGCGGTCACAGCAATGTACAGGGAAACAGAACATTGCTTATCAACCATCATCCCACCAAAGAACAACTGGACAGACTGGAGGAATATTATGGTTTTAAAGTACCCCGAAAAGGAGGCTATGATGTGGTAAAATCGCTGAAGGCGATGCATGAAGGAAAAGTAAAATTCATGTTCTGTATGGGAGGGAATTTCCTTTCTGCAGCACCCGATACCAGCTTTACAGCAGAAGCAATGCGCAATCTCGAAATGTCGGTAATGGTTTCTGTAAAACTGAATAGAAATCACCTGATTCATGGCAAAGAAGCGCTGATCTTACCGGTTATTTCCAGAAGTGAAAAAGATATTGTAAACGGAGAAATTCAGCATATAAGTACCGAAAATTCAATGGGCGTGATACAGGCTTCCAAAGGAATTCTGGACCCGATTTCAGAACATCTGATCAATGAAACCCACGTTGCCTGCAGAATGGCAAAAGCGGTTTTAGGAGAACGTTCTGTAGTGGATTGGGATAAATTCATCAACAGTTATGATGCCATTCGTGATGATGTGGAGCAATGCATTCCGGGATTTGAAAATTATAACGAAAGAGTAGTGCAGAAAGCCGGTTTTTATCTTCCGAATTCAGCGAGAGACGGAGTTTTCAACAGTGAATTCTATCCGGGAAAAGCAGCCTTCAATATAACATCCGTACCCGATAATTCGCTTGCCGATGATGAATATCTGATGGGAACCACCAGAACACACGACCAGTTCAATACAGTGGTTTATGGTTTAGATGACCGCTACCGTGGAATTTTCAATGAAAGGAGAGTGGTAATGATGAACGAAAAAGACATTGAAAAAGCTGGTCTGAAAGAAGGAGATCATGTAGATCTTTTCAATTATGAAGACGGCAAAGAGAGAATAGCACCGCTTTTTATTGTGGTAAAATATCCTATTCCGCAGAAAAGCACCATGACTTATTTCCCGGAAACCAATGTGTTGGTATCCATCAACAATGTAGTGAATGGAGCCAATATGCCCGCTTCCAAATATGTCCGAATCAAAATCCGAAAACACGATCCAGATATTTTTAAAAAGATTGATGAGCATATTATCGCTGCATCCGGAACAAGTTTGGAGTAAAAATAATTGGATATGAAACTAAATTCTCAAAATTTCTTTTGCTTTTTCCAAATCTTCGGGCGTATTTACATTCATTAAAAAATCCGGATTTTCAGCTTTCAGTATTTTTACATCACTGTTAATCAAAGCCTTTCTTAATGAAGTTTTTCCTGTTGAAAGCAACTGAAGAAGCAAAGGATAGCTTTTGGGTTCCCAGATGGCAATTAACGGCTCCGGTAATCCGTCAGAAGGACTTTCATAGGCTGTTGCCACTTTTTCCGGATCTCTGAACTGTAAGAGAAAATCTATCGAATTTTTCTCTAAAAGAGGTAAATCACAGGCAATAATCAGCCATGCTTTATCCCTCTGAAAATGGAATGCGGAAAGCAATCCTCCAAAAGGTCCCATATTTAAAAAAGTATCGGGAAGCGCTTTATAATCTCTGTTAAAATTTTCAAGCTGATCCTGTCTGCAGGAAATAAATACTTCATCACAGAATGGAGCTAAAAGATCTGCCACATGATACCGCTGTTCTTTGCCATGCCAGTTGATTTTGTCTTTAGGATTTCCCATCCTCAGACTTTTTCCTCCGGCAAGGACGAGTCCGTTTAATTTTGGAAAATCATTCTTGGAAAGCATACTGCAAATATACTGAATGTTTTTCGGCAAAAAGATTGCTTTAAACCCTACAAATATTTGGCGATACACAAACTTCTGGATTAAATTTAAAACTAACCTGAAAAAGTTCACTATTTTTATAAATGAATTAAAATGTTATGATGGATAATGATTTTATTTACCTTGATTATAACGCTACAACTCCGGTTGATAAAAGGGTAGTGGATGCGATGCTGCCTTACTTCAATGACTTTTATGCAAATTCAGGAAGTTCCCATATTTTCGGACTTACCGTAAGAGAAGCCATTGAAAATGCAGCAGAAGAAGTAGCGGAACTCATTGGCTCAGATACTAAGGAAATTATTTTCACATCAGGGGCTACAGAATCTGTAAATCTTGCGTTAAAAGGATTTAAAACAGATACCGATAAAAACCATATCATAACAGTGACCACAGAGCATAAAGCCGTTTTAGATACCTGTGCGCAACTCGAAAAAGATGGATTTAAAGTTGATTATCTTAATGTAGATCATTTGGGAAATATCAATCTTGCTGATCTGGAATCATTGATCACCGAAAAAACGTTGATGGTCTGTATCATGTTGGTGAATAACGAGACAGGAGTCATCCATCCCATAAAGGAAATCGCAGAAATCGCGCATCGAAAAGGCTGCTGTGTTTTCTGTGATGCAACACAGGCTGTTGGAAAAATACCTGTGAACGTAAAGGAATTGAATACCGATCTGATGGCTTTTTCCGCCCATAAATTTTACGGACCCAAAGGAATAGGCGCACTTTATATTGCTTCCGCGATTAAGAATAAAGTACAGCCGCAAATTCAGGGGGGAGGACAACAGAATAACCTCAGAAGCGGTACTTTAAATGTTCCGGGAATTATCGGATTGGGAAAAGCAGCCGAACTCGCACTTGTGGAAATGGAACAGGATGCTCAAAAAATTAAAATGCTAAGAGATCATCTTGAAAATAAGCTGCTGAAAATTCCTCAGACAAGCATCAATGGAGATCATTCCGCAAGGATTTTCAATACCACCAATATTTGTTTTGAAGGTATTTATTCCGAAGATCTTATTCTTTCCTTAGGAAATATCTGCGTTTCCAGCGGTTCTGCCTGTAATGCCGTTACCACAAAACCTTCTCACGTGCTTCAGGCAATGGGAATGAGTGATCGGGATGCACTGGCTTCAATACGATTCAGCATAGGAAAATATACCACTCTTTCGGAGATTGAAACCGCTGTGGAAAAAATAGAGAAAACAGTTCTTCTCCTGATAAATAGATAATTAGCATGAGCTTGAAAGAACAACGCAAATATCAATAGGAATGGGCTTTAGCCCATTTTAATGAGTAAGAATGAAAATTGGCTTTAGCCAAAACTCATACTTGATTTCGAATGGTTAATTTTAATTTGGAATCTTTACATCGAGCCGAAGCCTAATATAATTGATAAAATACAACATTTTGACTATCAATTAATTTTAATCTTTTTAATATTGAACTTAAGTTAGAATTGAATTTCATTTGTAACTATTACATAGGATTGTTTAAAGTAAAATAATTGCTCCTTTAGGAGCAGAATCTGTGTAGAAATAAGAATACATCCATCAATCAATCCGTAGGATTGATATCTATAATACGGTGAATGTCTTAAAGATAGCGTTCCTACGGAACGCCAAACATCTTCCGAATATGGTGTCTACACAGATAAAACTCCATGGAGTTTTTTAACTATTTACTTTTAGCTACATAGAAATGAAACTCAACATCATGAATGTCCGTCTCCCTTTTTTACGGAAAATACGTGTAAAACCTGCGGAAACAACGCCTGAACATATTCTTTTACCGCACCGGAAGATCCCGGAAACGTTAAAATCAGCATATCATCAGAAAATCCGGCGATTCCTCTGGAAAGCATGGACGTTTTCACACGATCCTGTCCATAATTTCTTGCGGTTTCCATAATTCCCGAAATTTCTTTGGTAATGAATGGTAAAACCGCTTCCGGCGTTACATCACGATCCGAAAGACCCGTTCCGCCTGTAAAAACAAGAAGATGACAGCCTCTATTTTTAAAGAATTCTATCTTTTCCTGAATGGCAGAAACATCATCAGGAACCACTGAATAATCAACATTGCTGATTCCCTGATTGTTAAGAGATTCTACCAAAAGTTTTCCGGAAGTATCATTTTTAAATCCCTGAGAAACAGAATCACTGCAGACAACTACTGCGGCGGTAAGATTTTCCGTTTCAATATTTTTCTGACTGCTTTTTCCGCCCTGCTTTTCCAAAAGCCGGATATTGGAAATCTCTACATTTTTATCAATTGGTTTCAGCATATCGTAAATAACCAAAGATGCTACAGAAGCTCCATGCATGGCTTCAACTTCAACGCCGGTCTTATAAATGGTATGAACTTCAACGGTGATGTTAATATCCAAACCATTCATTTCGTAATTAATCGCGGCAAATTCCACAGGCAAAGGATGACAGTCCGGAATAACATCGCTGGTCTTTTTTATCGCCAGTAAAGCGGAAGCTCTTGCAAATTCAAGAACGTTGCCTTTTGGAACCGTTCCGTTTTTCACGGCTTCTACCGTTGAAATAGCTGAAGTTTTTATGGTTGCTGCTGCAATTGCTTTTCGCAGCGTAAAGGTTTTAAAAGTAATATCTACCATGGTTTATTGGTTTATTTTCCACTGATGTGTTTCATCCTCAAAAATTTCTCTGCCCCAGATCGGGAGTTCGTTTTTTATACGTTCCACCATTTCGTTACAGGCTAAAGTTGCTTCTTTGCGGTGTTTTGATGAGGTAAACACAAAAAGGCATATTTCTCCTACATTCACTATACCTAAGCTGTGATAAATATGCATGCAGGTAAGATTGTATTTTGCAAAAATCTCTTCCCGTATCGCTGCCATATGAGAGAGGGCTAAATCTTCATAAGCTGTATATTCTATCGCTTTTACCGTTTTACCGTCAATTTCATCTGCGCGAATCTGTCCCAGAAAAATCTGATGCGCTCCAATTTCCGTTTTCGTGGAATGTTTGGTAATGCTTTCCGCGATGAATAAAGGTGAAACAGGACTGTTCTGAAATATATTTTTAATCTTACTCATGAGTTTCTTTATTTAAATGATTAATTCCGCCTTCCAGATGACTGATGCTGTATTCCGGTTCTAAAATTTCCTGCAAAACTTTCGCTCCGGACAGACTTCTCTTACCGGATTGACAAACAACAATGACATTTCTGTTATTGATTTGGCTTACATTTTCCTTCAACTGAGATAATGGAATCGAGATATACGGAACATCCAGTTTTGGTTGTTCTTCCGGTTCGCGAACATCAATAACAACCGTATCGGGAAGTTTTACGGCTTCTTTAAATTCTGAAGGAGAAATATTTTTAATTCCGGCAAATTCAATTCCGCAGTGAAGCTGATAGTTCATGTTCTCAAATTCTTCAATACTGTACGGAATATTTTTATCGGTTAAATGTAACGAAGGAATTTCAAAAACAGCAGTCTGATAACTCAGAATATCGATTGTCATTAATTTATTGATCAGCGGTTCTCCGATTCCTGTCATTAGTTTAATGGCTTCTGTAGCCTGCAAAGTTCCGATAACTCCGGGTAAAACGCCCAAGACTCCCGCTTCATTACAGTCAGGAACTTCTCCCGGATTTGGAGGTTCAGGGAAAAGATTTCGATAATGGGTTGTAAAACCTTCTTTATTTCTGACATTAAAAACAGCAATCTGACCTTCATACTGATAAATTGCCCCGAAAATAAGAGGTTTTTCTAAAATCCGGCATAGATCATCAAGCAAGTAGCGTGTTGCGAAATTGTCGGTACAGTCTATAATGATATCATATTCAGAAACAATATTAACTGCATTTTGGGGATTAATCCGCTCGGAAAAAATCTTAAAATGTACTTCGGGATTCATGGCATTCAGCCTTTCTAAAGCAGCTTCGGTTTTAAGTTTTCCAATGTCATCAGAATTGTAAAGAATCTGCCGATGCAGATTGCTCAGCGAAACACGGTCATCATCTACAATTCCGATATTCCCGATTCCGGCTGCGGTGAGATATTGGAGAACAGGACAGCCCAAACCTCCGGCTCCAATCACCAGAACTTTCGCTGAAGCAAGTTTGTCCTGAGATTCGATGCCGAAACCCTGTAATTTAATCTGTCTGTCGTAGCGTTCTGAATTCAACATAATTTATCCTCCTGAATAAGGTGGCATTAAAGCTGCCACATCATTATTTTGTAAAGCTGTATTCTCTGAAATAATCTTCTGATTCACTGCAATTCTCAGTTTTAAATTTTTTAGCTGAGGAAATTTTTCATTCAGCTTATTGATCAGCTCATCGGTATTTTCGGCTTCCGCTTCAAAATCCGGACCTAAAATCTCTTTCAGTCTGCCAAAGCTTATTATTTTTACAGTACTCATTCATTTACTTTTTTTTAGCTGAATGGTTTTCAACATTTTTACATATCGTCTTCCAGTGGCAAAATCGGTGGGAGACAGGGTAGAAATGCCATCCTTTGGTCTGTTTTCGATTTCCGGAATTATTAAAATATTATCACCAACAGTCGTGTTAAAAATTTCGTTCCACGAAAAAACAACTTTATAGCCGTCTTCTGCAATGCAGGTAATGTAGTATTCGCTTAAAACTTTTG
This sequence comes from Chryseobacterium sp. C2(2020), assembly GCF_014218915.1. NCBI lineage: Bacteria > Pseudomonadati > Bacteroidota > Flavobacteriia > Flavobacteriales > Weeksellaceae > Chryseobacterium > Chryseobacterium sp. C2(2020). Next base: position 92,698 of record NZ_JACLCT010000008.1, on the reverse strand, counting down.
GTGATTTTTCTTTAAATGAAATTTTAGAAAGAACATCTTTCAGCAAAACCCCTTTTATATTTTTAAGGGTAGATTTGTATTCCTTTAAATGGTTGGTAATCTGTATGCTGTCTATTGTATGTTGTGGATATTTTAAAAGTTCGGCGGATGTTACAATTGTTTTCTGGTTATCCGGAGCGATAATCTCAATGCTTTTTGCAGATTGGGAAAAAGCAATGGAAGCGCAGCAAACTGTAAGAAGTAAAATTAAATTTCTCATTTAATGATCTTTAAATAGTGCTTGATATTAATTTGTAGGAAGCCATTAAAAGTACAACAGCAAGTACATATTTCAGACCGTTTTGGTTCAGTTTTTTTGAAGCTAAATAGGCACCAAGCAATCCTCCTGCAAATGCACAGATGATGTACATCCACATATCGCTGGTAAAGGCGATCTCTTTGGTGAACATTCCTCCTAAACCTGCCACGGAATTAACAAAAATAAAAGCTGCGCTGATCGCGGCGGTCTGTTTCTGGTTGGTCCATTTCAGTAAAATAAGAACCGGAGATAACAAAATTCCTCCCCCAATGCCGATCATTCCCGATAATAAACCAATCACTCCTCCGAAAAGTAAGGATAAATAGATTTGGGGATCTTTCAGCTCGCTATCATCCGGACTTTTAAAAAAGAAAAAACGGAAAACAGGAAATAATAATAAAATACCTAAAATACGTTTGTAGAGCGTATCTTCAATATGAATCATTCCACCCACGAAAGCCATAGGAATAGACGCCAAAGCAATCGGAATAAAGATCCTGAGTTTAAAATGTCCTCCCCGATAATATTGTATAAAAGAAGTAAGCGAGACGAACAGATTAAGCACTAAAGCGGTAGGTTTCATTTCTTTGGGGGCTATTCCGTACAAAGCCATTAACGCCAGATAACCGCTTGCGCCGCCGTGTCCGACTGCTGCATATAAAGCTGCGATGATGAATAAAATCAGATAAAAAAATTCTACATTCATTATTTGATCTTTATTTTAATAGTATAATTTCAACCTCTTCATCTTTTTTACAGCCTTCCGAATCTTCAGGTAAAATCATCAGACAATTGGCTTCTGCAAAAGACTGGAGACGATACGATTCCTGCGCATGAAGCGGCGTTACTTTTCCGTTTTCATAGATTGCTTTCAGAAAATGGGTAAGACCGATTTTCTTTCCATACGAAGAAGTTGAAGTTGCATTCGTTTTCTCCGTAATCGCCGGACGTTTCATCATTTCTGAAAGTAATGGCGAAATATATAAATAAAAACACGTTAATGCCGATGACGGATTTCCGGGTAACCCGAAAACAAGTTTTTCTCCCTTCGTTCCGAAATAGAAAGGCTTTCCGGGTTTCTGCCGGATTTTATGAAATTTCTGTTCAACGCCGCATTGTTTTGTGGCATCAATTACAAAATCGTAATCGCCGACACTTACGCCGCCCACCAAAATCACAATATCTGTTTTGGAAATGGCGAGATCCAGCGTTTTTTCAACCTCAGAAGGATCATCTTTTACCCAAAAACTTTTAATGGTAGTAATTCCACACTGTTTTAAAACACTTTCCAACTGATAGGAATTGGATTCGTACACCTGACCAAAAGCTAAATTTTCTCCCGGTTGTAACAATTCGTTACCCGTAAGAATTAACGAAACCGATGGAGGAGCAAAAACGTTGATTTCCGTACATCCGATTCCTGCTAGATATCCGATGGCAGCAGCCGAAAGATAACTTCCTGAACGCATTGCCACACTGTCTTTTTTCGCATCGCTTCCGGCATTTCGTACGTGCAGCCCTTTTTCGAGGTCGTTATCAAGAACCGTGAGATATCCGTTTTCTATTAAAGCTTTTTCCTGCATAACGATGGTATCTGCACCGATGGGAAGTGGGGCGCCCGTAAAAATACGGCAGGCATTCCCTTTTTCGAGATGAAACTGCTCTGTAGATCCCGCCTGCATTTCGCCTGAAATTTTCAGCTTTAGATCTTTATCTTCAAAACGGATCGCGTACCCATCCATTGAGGACTGGGAAAAATTCGGGATGTTATATTTTGAATAAATATCTTCTGCGGTTGTAAGTCCGAATGCTTCTTTCAAAGGAAGAATTCGAGTTTTTCTTTCCGGAATATTTTGTTCAATTATTTTTTTTGCTTCTTCTACACTTATCATGGTTGGGTTTTTAAATGATTATAATCTGATGGAGTATCAATATCAACAGCACCTTTCTCAAACTCAAAAGATTCCACATCGTTTATATTCTGCTGAATGATCTTTTTAGCGCCCTGTTCACCGGTAAGTTCCATTAATGGTTTAAAATATTTTTTACAAAATAAAGCAGGAACGCCCAATGTATCGGCATATTTTGTGACAACAATTTCTTTTCCTGAAGTTTCCTGCAACTGAAGCATTTTTGAAAATAAATTACTGGTAAGATAAGGCTGATCGCATACCGAAATGAAACATCTTTCCATTTCCGGAAACAGAACGAACAGTGTTTTCATTCCTGATTGTATGGAGGAAGCCATTCCTGATTCCCAGTTTTCATTGATAACGATGTGTATATTTTTATTTTTAATGACAGAAGATATTTCATGATGACGGGCTCCGAGAACCAAAACGATTTGATTTGGATCGAATATTTCTAAGGCAGTATCAGTTATTCTTTCTAAAAATGTTTTTCCCTGATACACCAAAAGCTGTTTCGGAGATCCCATTCTGGAAGAATTTCCGGCTGCCAGTAATATAATTCCTGTATTTTTCATCATCCGCCAATATTGATCATACTTCTGTTCTGAATGATTGATGTGTTTATTTTTTCAAATTGTTCATTCAGTTGTCCGCCCTGCGTTTTTGCTTTCGACCAGATCGCAGATTCTATAATCGGTAAAATATCTTCACCATTTCGTAAAGGTGTGAGAAGATCGGTTTCCTTTTTTGAAAACAGACAGTTCTTTAATTTTCCGTCTGCGGTAAGCCGGATTCTGTTGCAGCCGCTGCAAAACGGTTCGCTCATCGTACTTATAATCGAAAAGCTTCCTTGATGCCCATCAATGCTGTATGGCTTCGCCGTGTCATGAAAACCGACAGGAAGCGGATTAAAATCATATTTTTCCCTAATGATATTCAGAATGTCTTTTTGTGTCATAACCTGATTGCTGCTCCATCTGTTTCCGCTGAAAGGCATAAACTCGATAAACCGCACTTCTACAGGATGATCTTTTGTAAAAGTGATAAAATCTGAAATTTCATCATCATTAATATCTTTCATAGCAACAACATTAATCTTGGTTTTGATGTTATGCTGCAGTAAAAGATTAATATTTCTGAGGACGCGGTCAAAATAATCGCGGCGGGTAATTTTCAGGAATTTTTCCTTCTGTAAAGTATCAAGGCTGATGTTGATGCTCTGAAAATCCGACTGAATAATTTCGGGAAGCATATCATCAATTCGAATTCCGTTGGTAGTACACGTCAATTGTACAGGAAGTTTTCCCAGATTTCTGATGATCTTTGAAGCATCTTTTCTCACGAACGGTTCACCTCCGGTAAGTCTGATTTTAGTAACGCCATGCTCGACGAATATTTTTGCGATGGTATCAATTTCATCCGCCTGCATCAGTTTAGCATGCGGTGTGAAATCATAATTTTCTTCCGGCATACAGTAAAAGCAGCGCAGATTGCAATTGTCCGTTAAAGATATCCGAAGATAATTATGGGTTCTTCCGAATTGATCTGTTATCATAATTTCCTTATATACTGAGAATATCAGTATGCATTTTTTCTGGTTTATCCCTTAATGAGGAACCTTTTTTTCCGCTTAAGACCGCTTTGATCTCTGCAATTACCGAAATGGCAATTTCTTCCGAAGTCTCTGCACCAATATCTATTCCAACCGGACCAAAAAGTTTATTTAATTCTTTTTCTCCGATCGTAATTCCTGAATTTTTAAGATCATCCATCATTCTGTTGAACCTTGTTTTAGGACCCAATAATCCTATATATTGTACCGGTTGATGGATAATGAGCTTCAGCAAAGCGAGATCATAATTATAATTGTGCGTCATCATTACAAAAACCGTTGCTTCATCAACTTCTATGGTCTTCATGATTTCTTCAGGCGTTGCGAGCAATACCTCATCCGCAAGAGGAAATCTCTTTTTCAGGGCGTGTGTAGCTCTTCCATCTGCAATTACTGTTTTCAATCCTAAAATGGAAGCCGTTTCTACCAAGGGTTTGACATCGTTTCCCGCTCCTGCAATAATCAGCGTGGTCTGTGGCGGAACATATTGCAGCAGAATTTCATTCGACGAAATCTGAGTGAGGATATTTTGTTTTTTTTCTAAAACTTCTGAAGAAAAACGATTCAGTTCACTTTCTGAAATACAGCCTGAGTCCGATATTATTGTATTTTCCTTTTTTATCAATCCTACAGTTCCGGTCTGTTTATTTCTTTTTTCCAATGAAAATATGGTGATAATAACAGATTCATCTCTTTTTTCCGTTGTTTTCTCTAAAAGGGATATTGGATTTTGAGGGGAATTTTCATCAATATATTCAAAAAGAATATGCACGATTCCGTTACATCCCAACTGAACGCCAAATTCTACATCCTCCGGATTGCTCGTATCATACGTAATGAGCTTATTGTTTTTCTGATGAATGGCGAGTAATGCTTTTCTCAAAGCATCACCTTCTAAACATCCTCCACTGATGGCGCCTGTAAGCTGTCCGTCTTCTGTAACCAGCATTCTCGCTCCTGCCTGTCTGTATGAAGAACCTTCTACCTTTACCACCGTTGCCAAAGCAGCCTTTAACCCATTTAAATGCGCCTTTTTATATGCTTTTACAATATCATTGATCTCTTTCATTCGAAAACATTTTTATGGATTACTCATTGTTTTTTCAACTTATGTATGATTTTTGTTGAGATAAAATCATTAAAAAGTTATTATATATTCAAATTTACATAAATATTATCTGTTTTTTTCGGGGCTACACTCAAAAACTGTAATATTGGTATATAAAACTGTAATGTATATCATCAATTTCTTATTTTAATTGATGATATTTGTTAAAACCTATCCGTATACAATTATATTGATTAAAAAATAACTTATGGAATTAAAAGGACAATACAGCAGGAGGAGCTTCCTCAAAGTTTCAGGATTACTGGCTGGTTTTATGGCTATTCCGTCTTCGGTAAAAGCATTTTATCAGGATGTGAAACAGTATCTTGTTCCCAAGAAAAACGTATCCAGACTTACGCTTTCCATCAATAAAAAAAGTCATACCCTTTATGTGGATACCCGAACCACACTTTTAGACCTTTTCAGGGAACAGCTTAATCTTACCGGATCTAAAAAAGGTTGTGACCACGGACAATGTGGCGCCTGTACCATCCATATCAATGGGGAAAGAGCACTGAGTTGCCTTACTTTGGCGGCAATGGCTCAGGGAAAAGAGATTACAACCATCGAAGGTCTCGCAAACGGAGATGAGCTTCATCCGATGCAGAAGGCATTTATAGAATGTGACGGTTTCCAGTGCGGATATTGCACGCCGGGACAGATTATGTCTGCTGTTGCCTGCGTTAATGAAGGTCATGCAGGTTCTGTAGAAGAAATTAAAGAATATATGAGCGGTAATCTTTGCCGTTGCGGAGCGTATAACGGTATTGTTCAGTCCATTCAAAAAGTTGCAGCCCAATGAGACCATTTAATTTTGAAAAAGTAAAATCTGCTGCTGAAGCTTCTGCCATGAAATCAGCAGTCAGTCAGTATATTGCAGGCGGAACGAATCTGGTAGATCTGATGAAAAAAAACATTGCCCAGCCGGAGAAGCTGATTGATGTTACCACGGCATTATCCGATGCCGTAAATCATCAGAATAACAAATTGCAGATTGGTGCAATGGCAAGTAATACCAAAGTTGCAAATAGTAAAGATGTGACGGAGAAATTTCCTCTCATTTCAAAAGCTATTTTGGCGGGTGCTTCACCACAGATCAGAAATATGGCAAGTTCGGCGGGAAATCTGTTGCAGCGAACCAGATGTCCTTATTTTTATGATATTACAACACCCTGCAACAAAAGAAAACCCAACAGCGGTTGCAGTGCCATTGATGGTGCAAACCGGATGAGTGCCGTTGCGGGATATAATAATCAGTGTGTTGCGGTTCATCCCTCGGATTTTTGTGTGGCTCTGGCTGCATTGGATGCCACCGTTACCGCTCAGACAAAAGATCAGAAAGAAATTAAAATACCCTTTAAAGATTTTCATAAACTGCCGGAAAATACGCCCTGGCTAGATAATACTTTACCACAGGATGCGATAATAACCAATATAGAAATTCCTGATAATGCTTTCGGAAAACATTCTGCTTATGTAAAAGTAAGAGACAGGACTTCATACGCTTTTGCATTGGTTTCGGTTGCAGCAGCACTGGATCTGGACGGGAAAAGAATAAAAGATGCCCGCTTAGCTTCAGGAGGTGTGGCGCATAAACCCTGGAGATGGTTGGAGGCAGAAAAATTTCTGAACGGAAAAAAAGCTACGGTAGAAATCTTTGAGGAAGCTGCTAAACTGGCAACCAAAGATCTGAAACCCTTGTCTGAGAACGGTTACAAAATACCGATGCTTCAGGGAGCTATCGTTACAGCATTACAAAATTGTGTAAATCAATAAGATCGGGATATATTAAAAAGTAACAATTATGGGATTACTCGAATTACTGAACATCAGATCCAAAAGACCCGAAGGACGTGTTGAAGGAATGGAAAAAGTTACCGGAAGCGGTAAATACGCTGCTGAATACGAAGTTAAAAATATGTGCTACGCCGTGTTGGTAAACAGTACAGTTCCTTCCGGAAAAATACAGTCGATTTTAGTTGATAAAGCTAAAGAAGTGGAAGGCGTTATTGATATCATTACCCATCTGCACAAACCTTCGGTTCCGGGTATGGATAATGAAGAAAAAATTAAACAGTCAAGATTCGGTTTACCGATTTTTCATACGGATAAAATATTTTTCAAAGGACAGCCTGTTGCGATTGTGATTGCAGAAACACTGGAAGACGCAACTTTTGCCGCATCATTGGTAGAAACAGAATATCAGAAAGACAGTTTTGAAGTCGATTTTAATTCTGCGAAAGAAAAAGTTGTTTTAAAAGCAGAAGGAAAAGAAAGAGGAAATTTTGACAGTTGGCAAAATTTACCATTTACGATAGATCAGCAATACAATATTAAGGCAGATGTGCATAATCCGATGGAAATGCACGCCACGATTGCTCATTGGACAGGCAATGATACGTTGAAGCTTTACGATAAAAATCAGGGAGTAAATAATGTTCAGAGAACATTTGCAAGGTTATTTTCCATCCCTGAAAAAAATATACAGGTATTCAGTGAATTTGTAGGAGGCGGTTTCGGCTCCGGACTCAGAATCTGGCCACACGTTTTAGCTTCAGTAATGGGAGCTAAACAGGTTGGACGTCCGGTAAAACTTATGCTTACAAGACCACAGATGTTTGCGGCAACAGGATACAGACCGGCTTCATGGCAGAGAATAAAATTGGCATCAGATCCGTCGGGAAATCTTTCAGGAATTTTACATCAGGCAAAGAACGAAACTTCAGTCTATGAAAATTTTAACGACGGTATTACCCGCGTGACAAGATTAATTTACAAGTTTCCCAATTTAAAAACGGAAGCAGCTAATGTTCCGTTAAATTTAAGCACACCAACGTGGATGCGCGGTCCGGGAGACTGTACCGGAGTTTTTGCTTTGGAATCCGCAATTGATGAACTGTCCTACCAACTGAAAATGGATCCTGTAGCGTTGAGATTAAAGAATATTTCTCTTGAAAAACATCCTGATTCAAATTTGCCGTGGTCTACTCATTTTCTGGATGAATGTATAAACAAAGGTGCTAAAATGATCGGATGGAACGCAAGAAAAGCAACGCCCGCAACGGTAATTGAAGGGGATTGGTATATTGGTTACGGAATGGCAGTCGGAATGTGGAATGCCGGAAGAGCAGAAGCCAAAGCAGCAATTATCATGAGCAAAGACGGAAGTCTCATTGTACAGACTGCGATGACTGATATCGGGACGGGAACAGGAACCGGAATGCAGAACATTGCCCACGAAATTACCGGAATTTCAAAAAATAAAATCAATATAGAATTGGGAAATTCTGCGCTTCCTCCTGCGCCAAGTCAGGGTGGAAGTACAGGACTGTCATCGGTAAGTGGTGCGGTATATGATGCGAGCAATCAGTTGAAGCAAAAACTGGCAGAATATGCATCCTCAGTTAATGGAAGCTTTAAAGGAGCTGCTCTGGAAAATATTCTTCTTTCAGATAAAAGCATCAGTTTAAAAAATAATTCAACTGTTTCTGTCTCTTATGAAGAACTGTTTGAAAAGAATAATCTGGCTGAAATTCGTCTTGAAGTAGCTTCAAAACCAGGAAGCGAGCGTGAGAAATTTGCGTTCTGCTCTTCAGCGGCTCATTTTTGCAAAGTCCGCGTCAATAAGCGAACCGGAAAAGTGAAAATTGAAAAACTGGCAGTCGTGGCAGACGGAGGAAAAATCATCAACAGTCAGGCAGCAGCCAATCAAATGTCGGGAGCCGCAGTTGGCGGGATCGGAATGACGCTGATGGAAGAAAACCAGATCGATGCGAAATTAGGAACGTTAATTGGTAATGATCTTGCGGGATATCATTTTGCCGTTAATGCGGATGCTCCGATTATTGAAGTCGACTTTATTCATAAACCTGATCCGAATATTAACCCTTCCGGAGCGAAAGGTCTCGGAGAAGTTGGAATTATTGGTACAGCCCCTGCGATAGCCAATGCAATTTATAATGCCATTGGTATACGAATGAGAGATTTGCCGATTACTCCCGATAAAATTTTAATGGCATTGTCACACAAATAGACTGCTGTTTTCTATTTTAGAATCATATCAATATTCTGTATCTGAACGGTACAGAATATTTTTTTATCCTTTCATGATCTGTTTTCCTTATTTAGATTGAATATATTTAAATCAATTTCAGGCTTTAATATACCACGGAACGGATATTTTGGATAATAACGGTTCTTTTTTTGTATCACTACCCATAACCAAACTACCGATTTATGGCGAACACTGGAAAACAATCTGTTACATTAAAAATAAATGGAAAGGAACATCATCTGGATGTACTTCCATGGGTATCACTTCTTGATGCTCTTCGAGAAAATCTGCATTTTACCGGAACAAAAAAAGGATGTGATCATGGGCAGTGCGGCGCATGTACGGTTCTGATTGATGGCAAAAGAGTATTAAGCTGCCTCAGTCTCTGTGTTATGAAAAATGATGCTGAAATTACAACCATAGAAGGGATTGCCGACGGTGAAAACCTGCATCCCGTTCAGAAAGCTTTTATCGATCACGATGCTTTTCAATGCGGATACTGTACTCCTGGACAAATTTGTAGTGCCATAGGACTGCTGAATGAAAATAAGGCAAATACGCGGGAGGAAATTCAGGAACTGATGAGCGGAAATCTTTGCCGATGCGGAGCCAACAGAGGAATTATTAACGCTATAATGGCAGTAAAACAAGGTCTTTATGAATAATTTTTCCTACACAAAAGCCAATAGTGTTGATGAAGCGGTTTCATTGACTTATGCAAATGAAGAAAATAAAATTATTGCCGGAGGTACTAATATCATCGATCTGATGAAATATTTTGTTACCGAGGCAGACACTTTAATCGATATTAATCCCATTGACGGAATAGCTGAGATTACTGAACTTGATAACGGAGGAATTCGTATCGGTGCTTTAATGACGAATGCAGATACAGCATATCATCCAATTATTGAAGTGAAATATCCGCTTCTTTCTAAAGCTATTTTGGCGGGAGCTTCGGCACAGATCAGAAATATGGCGACCAATGGCGGAAATTTATTACAGCGAACCCGATGTTATTATTTTTACGACATTAATACTCCCTGCAATAAAAGAGTTCCGGGTTCCGGATGTTCTGCGATGAAAGGGTACAACCGAATTCACGCAATTTTAGGACACAGCGAAAACTGTATTGCTGTTTTTCCTTCGGATATGTGTGTTGCTCTGGCAGCTTTGGAGGCAGTTGTCCATATATCGGGAACGGATGGCGATAGGACATTGAAATTTTCAGATTTTCACAGACTTCCGGAAGATACTCCGGAGATCGATAATAACCTGAAAAAAGGAGAAATTATCACAGGAATTGAACTGCCCGAAAAAGGATTTTCAAAAAATTATTCTTACCTGAAATTAAGAGACCGAAGTTCTTATTCGTTTGCATTAGTTTCCGTTGCTACTGGTCTTGAACTGGAAAACGGAATAATTAAAGAAGCAAAAATTGCTTTGGGAGGTGTTTCGCACAAACCGTGGCGTGTAAAAGAAGCTGAAGATTTTTTAATAGATAAAGAAGCAAATCCGGAAAACTTTTCGGCTGCGGCTGACATTATTTTGGAAGGAGCCGTAGGTTTTGAACATAACAGTTTTAAAATTAATCTCGCCAAAAAAGCAGTCGTCAGAAATTGTATGATGGCTCTTGATCCGACGTCTCAGAGACCGGGAGCAAAACCTTCTTTATAAATTATTATGAATGCTAATTAAAATTTTATGAAAAATACACCGTCTGTCGGACAATCAATAAATCGTCTCGAAGGTCATCTGAAAGTAACAGGTCAAGCGAAATATGCAGCAGAATATGATGCTCCAGACTTATTGTATGGGTACATTGTGAACAGTTCGATTACAAAAGGTAAAATCAAGACCATCGATACATCAGAAATAAAAAAATTAGAAGGAGTTATTGAGGTCTTCACCCATGAAAATAAACCTTCAACTGCCTGGTTTGATTTTCAGTATGCCGATATGGATGCTCCTCCCGGAACTGTTTTTAAACCTCTTAAAGATAATATAATCCGATATAACGGACAACCGATTGCTTTGGTGGTTGCAGAAACCTTTGAAATGGCACGGTATGCAGCTGCAAAAATAAAAGTGGTTTATGAAGAAGAAGAAAATTTTAAAACGGATCTGAAGAAAAATCTTGAAAAAGCCAGAGATCCTAAAAAAGGACTGGCTTCGCTGCTGAAACCGCCTCCGCCAAAACCTACCGGTGATTTCAAAAAAGAATATGAAAATTCGTTTGTAAAAACCGACAGCCATTTCAGCCACGGAACCGAGCATCACAATCCTATGGAATTGTATGCTTCCACCGTGATCTACGAAGGAAAAGACAAACTCACTATTTACGATAAAACACAGGGAACGATTAATTCCCAAATGTATGTTGCGAATGTTTTCGGGCTTAAAATGAAAAATGTACAGGTCATCTCACCGTTTGTAGGCGGTGGTTTTGGTTCGGGGCTTCGTCCGCAGCATCAGCTTTTTATGGCGGTAATGGCTTCGCTGGCTTTAAAACGTAATGTTCGTGTCACTTTAGATCGTGCGCAGATGTACATGATCGGACACAGACCTCCGACGTTGCAGCATACAAAATTTGGAGCCGATAAAGAGGGGAAAGTAAATGCCATTTATCACAAAGCAACCGGTGAAACTTCGCGGTTTGAAGATTATGTGGAAATTGTAGTGAACTGGGCAAATATGCTGTACCCCGCAGAAAATACCTTGTTGGAACATGAAATTGTTCCGTTAGACGTTTACAGTCCGCTTGATATGAGAGCACCCGGCGGAAGTACCGGAATGCACGCTGTGGAAGTAACAATGGATGAAATCGCTTATCAATTAAATATAGATCCGCTGGAATTAAGGCTTATCAATTATTCAGAAATTGATAAAAGCAGTGATAAGGAATATTCGAGTAAAGAACTTAGAAAATGTTATCTGGAAGGAGCGGAAAAATTTGGCTGGAATAAAAGAAATCCTGAACCCCGAAGCATGAAGCGCGGAAATAAGCTGGTCGGTTACGGAATGGCTACCGGAATTTGGGATGCCAATCGGATTTTAGGACGTGCGGAAGCGATTATGACACCGGATGGAAAAGTTGAAATAAAAAGTGCCGTGACCGACATCGGAACCGGAACGAAGACGATCATGACGCAGATTGCGGCAGATGAACTGGGACTTTCCATGGAAGATATTACGTTTTCGTATGCAGACAGTAAGATGCCGTTTGCTCCGATTCAGGGAGGGTCGTTTACTACGGCAACAGTGGGACCTGCAGTACAGAATGCCTGTCAGGCTTTAAACAAAAAACTTTTCGAAAAAGCTAAAGATTTGAAAGATTCCGTTTTAAAAAATGTAAATTTTAAAGACGTTATATTCAAAAATGGTTTTATCACCGTAAAAGATCAGCCTGAAATACAGTTGGATGTCAAAGAAATTTTCAAAAAAAATGGCGGAGAAGCAATTCGAACCACAAATTCTGCAATGCCCAACCCTTTAAAGTACGGAAAAAAAGCCAGAGCCGTTCACAGTGCGGTTTTCGTTGAGGTAGAAGTGGATGAAGAGTTGGGAATTATTGAAGTGAAAAGAGCGGTTACAGCCGTTGCAGCAGGGAAAATTATCAATCCTAAAACAGCAGAAAGTCAGGTTTTGGGAGGCATGATCTGGGGAATCAGCAAAGCTTTGCACGAAGAAACCATACTCGATCATGAATTGGGAAAATATATGAATGCCAATTTGGGTGAATATCATATTCCTGTTCATTCAGATATTCATGATTTGCAAGTGGTATTTGTGGAAGAAAATGATTCATTTGTAAATGATTTGGGCGTAAAAGGAGTAGGCGAAATCGGTGGAGTAGGAATGCCTCCTGCCATTACCAATGCGATTTTCCATGCAACCGGAAAGAGAATTTATGATCTTCCGATTCATTTTGACAGGTTGATGTAATTTTTTCAAATACAACAGAGCTCAGAAATTTATAAATTTCATACCATCACGTCGCTTCATAAAGTGACGTGATTTTTTTATGTACAAATATTTCATTTAAAGCAACATTGTTTTAGAAGTAAAAACCAGTATTTCTACTGAAATGAATAGGATTATTTTCCTATAATTTTGGTTGCTGAACAGGACAAATGACGGAGAGGATGAATGAAAAACTCTGACGATTTATTAATGATTTAAAAATCAGAAATTTATGATAGAGAAAATGATGCCGAGTGCTTTCTTTTATTAAATTTACATAACCCGATTCTGAATCAGGCGTAAAAATAAAACAATAATCATGGAGACCAGAAACCATTACAAAACGGGGCGTATTCTGAAAAGCCACACGAGTAGGAATTTTAAAAAAATTATATCATGAGTCAATTTCAATTGGGAATATCCCTGACTTTTTTAAAAAGAGATTTAGCCTTAGTGGTGCAAAGTACGGATCAGGAGACTGCGAATGGAAAGATTACTGCTAAAGAATATTTGCTTGTCCCTACAAAAGTTTCATCGGATGATTTTGTAACTTTCAAGGATTTAAAAAGTGATTTTAATAAAATATTTGGGAGTGATTCTGAAGAAGCTACAAAACAGGTTACAGATCAGCTAAAACAGAATAGCTCGGATAATAAATTCGACATCGATAAGATTCATTTTTATCTGAAAACTGCCTATTTATATAAAAAGGCATATTATATTAATACAGAAACAGATTCAAAAAAACCACCTGTAATCGAGGAATGCGATGAAAGCGGAACCAAGCTAGATGATGATAAAAAAGCAAAATGGGAATATGCACTGTCCATAAGTATAGATAGTAAGGCGTTCTTCTCAGAATTTGAAACGATGTCCATCAATTCAGTTAATTTTTCTATCTGGAATACAGACCGCAACGTGGTGAAGAAAATGATGACTTTGGGATCTACGGATGATATCTTTAAACAGTTAGAAGACTCTGTAAAATAATTATGCCCAATATACTTCCTTTCCGGATAAATGCTTTGTATCTCAATTCGCCTGAACAGGTAATTGGTCAGGATATCCGTTTTGAAAATATTCCGTGGATGAATACAGAGCGTCATGTCTTTGAAAATCCCAATGTTCCCCTCGAAACAAACTCGATTATTCCAAGGCCTTTTTCATGGGATAATTCCATTTATCTGGATAAGGGAGTTCATCTTCATTTTATTCTTCCTTCATTCTTTAAAAAATTTAATGATAAAGGAAATCTGCCAAAAGCTCCCAATCGTTGGTATATAAAAAGACAGCGTGATGGAGAAGAATGGATTGTGGAAAGCGATTATATATGGAACGTTAACGATCCTAAACTGAATAAAAACAATACCTGTACCTACGCGGAAGAAGCAACAGATACTTTTCAGTTTGCATATGTGGGAAGAAAATATAAACTGAACGACTGGATCTATCAGACCAATGCCCAGACAAATTATTTAAAAAATCTCAGTGCTTTGGGATGGGGAAGTTTTTCATTCGATATTCATTATCCCAACTGCAGAAGTGTATTTGGATTTTATGATGAAGACGGAACAGAAAACGAAATATATCAGGTTATCGGATGGGTAGATCATTACGGACAAAACGCAGCCGAAGAATATATCGTTGCAGGTAATTTTCAGTTAAAATCCGGGGAAGCCACAGAAAATGAAGAATCCTTTGATGTTGCTGTTGCCAATACCTTGCCCGAGACACTTTCTGCATTAATCATCAATACCAACAACCCGGATCTTTCCAGGCAGGATCTTCAGAAACAGGAAGAACAGATTGCTTCAATCATTAATTTTGATGAACTGAAGGAGCTGAATCTGGACTGGATTTCCAGACTGAGGAATAAACAGCACGAGCAACAGTTTAATAAAACATCCGGAACGACAAAATATGTTCTGAATATTGTTATTTCTGATCAGGAGGATGCTGTTCAGGAATATGATGTAGACAGCAGTCTTTTGGATTTTGAGTTCAGCGGAAATGTGGCTTTACAGTATGAAAAGATAAAAGATAAGCTTAAAACCTTTCAGGAGTCTGCAAAATCCGATGAAATTCTTGCGGTTTGGGAAGGCGTTTCTTTACCGGATCTCTTCAATATTTCTTATACCGAAGTCTTGGAAGATGAGCTGGAAAATCTCAACAAAATACAAAACAGCTATGAGCTGGATACCTTCAGATTACAGGCTAAAATTGAAAGTCTGTACCTGCACTGGTCTACGTATTTAAACGCTTTATTTTTAAGCAAAGATAAAAACATCAATAAGCTTAAAGAAGATCTTAAACTGTTAATCTCACAGATCAGCATCTTAAAAGAAAAGCTGGGAAATACAAAAGACAAAGCTCTGAATGCAAAAGATTTATTTTCCGGAAAAATATCAGAACATTACACAAGATACCGCGATTATGCCCTCATTAAATTTCTACTGAAAGCAAAACAGACCGGAGAAACCATAAATGAGAAAGAACTCCGGAACCTCCTGCATCAGCGGTATAAAACAAGAATGATTCTGTCCAAAAAAAACAGAACCGATTATTACGAACCGCTGCCGCCAAGCGTTATTATTTCGTCTCCGAAAAAAAACAGCATTTTCAATCTTTTCAGAAATCCTTCTGCTCAGGAAGAAATACAGTCTGTACCTGTATTCAATCCGGAAAAGAAAGAAAGCCGTCAGAATGTGCTCAATCTGGTCAGTTCTCAGGAAATCAAGACCAATCAGTGGCATACCTATAAAGTAGAATGGGAAAGTTTATTTCTGCCTAAAAAAGAAGGCCATTATCTGGCTTCCGATACTCATTTTACAGAAAATTTTTTACAGGACTCCTACATTTTGGATGAGCTTAATGCAGACTTAATAAAAGCCTATCCTTTGCATGATATTGCGTATATGCCGAATCCTAATATCTACTACGGGCATTCTTTTGTAAGCGATGAGGTTAAAGAATATGTAAAAGAAAAATTAGGCAAAAATCTTCTTCGTATTGATGAAAAAAACAACGCGGAATTAATAGAAAAAATAAAAATATTTCTTCAGAAACTGGAAGAAACTTCCTTGTTTGAACTTACCCTTTCAGATTTCAATAATTTAATGCTTCAGAGAAGCAATGGCTTGTCCGTCTTACCCCTCATTCCCAACGGATTTACAGATCATAAAGAGATGGCAAAAAGCATAGAAGATTTATGCAAAGAATATGGAAACAGTCTCGATCTTTTAACGCCAAACAGATTATCCATATTCAATCCGTTCAGAAACGGAGCCTTTAAAATGAGCAGACTGAGAATTGTAGATTCTTTCGGAAGAAACAAAATCATCGAGCCGGAAAAAATAATCACCACCCATGTGCAGAAAATCGAAAATAAAGATAACTGGGTTGCACTGCCGCCAAGATATCTTCAGCCTTCTGCCGTAAGCACAAGATTTACAAGAACAGCAACAGAAGGAAAAAAATCTCCTGTACTCGGATGGATGGTTCCTGTGTATCTTAATCAGCGGATAGAATTTTTTGATTCACACGGAAAACATTTAGGGGCAATAGACACAGAAGGAGCGTGGGAATCTTCCCCTTTTGATGCCGGTTTGGCTCAGGAAAACACAGACTATACAACAGTTGTTAGAAATCCTCATCTCAGAAGAATTATTCACTGGATTATCGAAAGAATTGGCAAAACCAACAAAAAAGATCAGTTTATAAAAGAACTGCAGAGAACAATGGAGCATATTTCACCCGAAGATTATGCCAATCCGTCTCTGTTGGAAACCATCTCTTCCGTGCCTGTTGCGATTACTTTAGTGAACATCAATTTATTCACCAGAGGAGAAGCGTTGCATGACATCAGTTATTCAGAAAACATCACCATTAATACCTACAACAGCCAGAGAAAATACGATAAAGTGAAAATCCCGATGTCCATTGGAGATTTAAATCAGTATAACGACGGCGTTCTGGCTTACTGGCATTACCATCTGGAAAATAAAGAACAGAACGAAAGACTGGGTTTGAAAGCTTTGGAAAGCAAAATTTATTTTAATAATGATGCAGAAAAGAAAATAAGCCGTTTTTACTATTCTCTGAAAGATTTTCTGAAAGAAAACCCAATCGACGGAAGAGAAAAATGGAACGAAATTGAAGGTAAAACCATGTACAGCTCTTCAATAAGTTATAAAAATCAGGACAAAGAAAGCTTTCTGGCACTTAATGATACGCTGAATGCCTGCCAAAGATATCTTCTGATTCATCCTAAAGGAAACCTCAACATTAAAACAGGAATTTTACCAGAAAAGCGCATAAGACTGCCGTACAATGCCATTAAAAATGCTTTGAGAAGAATTGAACTTACGTTATTAACAGCGCCTGTTATAACGCCCAAAGAAAACCTTCAGCTATCCCTTGCGAAAGATAATCGCTATCAGTGGTCGTGGATTGAACTGGAAAAAAAGAATAAAAAACAACCTTTATCTCCTTCAAATCCACCCTTAAAAAAACGGATGACCCAAAATTTAGCCATCGATTTTTCTCAGAATTTTGAATCCGAAACCTACTTACAGACACTGCTTTCAGAATTAAAAGAAGAACATATTTTAATTAATGAATTGAAGCCGTTTTTTCCGGAGGAAGATATCTATTTTATCGATAAAAATGAATTTCAGATACGAAATAATACAGAAAAATACAGTATAAGAAATGAATTTATTAACGATGTGATAACCGGTAAAATCGGCAGAAGCGAAAACGTTAAATCCATGCAGATCGCTTTAGATTTTAATCAGTTTAAAAATAAAAAATATACAGCCCTCAAAGAATTTATCATTCGGGAAAAATATGTGATGAAGCAGGAAAACAATCTGCTGGGCGAAGAAATTTATTATTTAGACACTGAAAAAACAAAAACACTGAAAGAAAAAAACAATTCTGAATTAAACGATTCCGAAAAAGAACTGGCAGAACTTCTATTAATGAAAACCTCCAATAAAATCATCACACTCAGAGAATTGTTGGGCAGACTGTACATTTTCACCACAGAAAACGCTTCAGCAATCATCAGAGAACGCTTTAAGCAAAGCCTCATCAATAAAAAAATCATTCAGGAATATCCCTTTTATCCGGAAGACCAGATCCATTTTGTTAACCGCGAAGAATGGGAAAAGATTAAAATAAAAGAAGATCCCGATGACGATGAAAAATTATTGCTGAAGCTGATTGAGAATACCTCCAAAGCCATTCTGGAGATCGGGGACTTTAATACCAACTCCGGAAACATTCCCCATCTTGTTTTAAAAGAAGGATGGCTGTCTATAAAATCTACTAAATTCTAAACATCATGGCAAAACTGTTATATTACTTTCCACTGGATAATTTAGTGAATAACGACATTGTTAATAATTACAAAACCCAGGTTCAGTCCGGGTTACAAAATAGTGCTTTAAATGTTGATTTTGATGAGTATAAAGGTTCTTATCTCAATTTTAAAGATAAAACCCTTTTAGAATTAAACTTTAAAAAAAGCATCGGTAAAGAAGGAACTTTAATTAATTTCTTTTTTAACTATCATAAAAAAAACAGCAGCGAGGCTCTTAATCTCATCACCATCGGAGATAAAATACTGAGCGTCATCAAATCTAATAACAGAAACGCTGTCTCTTTTAAAAGTAACGTCAGAATAAACGATGAAGACTTCAGAATCCGGGAAAACCACTGGTTTAATGCCTCCGTTTATTATAATTCTTCCGGAAATATAGAGCTTTATCTTACAGACGATAATTTCTTGGTGCTGAAAAAAGCCGTAATTTCATTTAACGATGCTGCAGAAGATCAGAACATCATTGTAGGAGGCAATAAAGACGGAGATCAGCTTCGCATTGCAGATCTGTCGGTATATCATGATGTTTCCAAAGATGAAATAGAAAACCTCGTCAATACATCTATCGGAAAACACCTTACCTTACTCTCAAAATCCACTTTAATTGATACTGTAAGCTTTGCTCTCAGCAACAATTCCGTTTTTGATAAACTCGTTATAGAAAATGATCCGAAACCTTTATCCTTCGAACTTCTTCCGGGAGAGATGACCATAGAAAAACAGGATAACAGTGCGGCAAAACTTAAAGTGAAAAAAGGCTTTTTTCAATATTCTGCTGTACAAGCAAACAATACCGAAGAATCAGACGATCTGCACATTTCCTTTGGCTTTAAAAATCAGAACACTGAAAATACAAATTTAACCGCAGTATTGAATGACCTTTCCATCGTGAACCGCTTAGATCAGGAAAGAATTTTAGTGCAGCTTGAAATGTATAATATAACACTTACCAAAGATGAATTCTCTAAAACCTATACAAAATCTCAGCCTCTCATCATCGATAAAGTTTTTGAAATAATGGATATAAGAGGAGAAAACGAAAGCCCGTTTGAAGTATTTATTCTGGGCAACGATACGTTGTACAATGGCACAGCAAACGAAGCACAGACCATAAGACTGGCGATAAGCAACACCACCGAGCTGGATCTTAAGCTGTCGGAAAACAGCGGTTTCAGGATTACAGGCAACTTTTTTACCATCCTTGAAAATGATGCAAAACAAAGCAACAATACCAAATTGCTGGAACACCAGACCTTCACGACCATACCTGCAAAACCCAAATCTACAGACAACGACTTCCTGTGTTTTCAGAAAGAATACCTGTTGAAAAAAGGAACATCCATTATTATGGAAATATCGGGATTAAAAGCAAAACAATCTGCCCCTGCAAATCCGTCCGGTGCATATCCTTTCTATCTCGAATACAAAAATATTCCCGGCTACAGAAACGGAAAGATGAAATTCCACATCAAAACAGGCAAAATTTTTTACTCACTCTAAAGCATTAAAATCATGGCAGAAAATTTAAACATCAAAGACTTTAAAGCGAATGAAGCAGACATTGAAAAGCTTACTTCCGGAAAAGCAACCATTAATGCTTTGGATTCTCAGAATACAGTCATCAGTACTTTAACAGCAGATCTCATTAAGCTGAAAAACCAGATAGAATTACTTAATGAGGAGCTTAAAATTATGAAAGGATCAAAAGAACTGGTGAAGATCACTTCCGGCAGAACCGATGTCAACAACTCTTTATATACCAATAACGAACTGGTTTCTTTACCGGTAGGAGCCATCGTTGCATTTTACGGAACCACGCTTCCCGAAGGCTGGGCTTTTTGCGACGGCTTTAATAACACTCCGGATCTTAGAGGAAGCTTTATTCTCGGGAACTCCGGAATCGGCCAGAAAAACAGCCAGGTTTACAACAGGTCTAATACCATTACACTAAGCGAAAAAAATATTCCGCGGGTTTGGAGTACCGTTACCACAAAATATTATAAAGTAGAAGCCGGAACAGGCGGAAATAATTTTGATTTTTTAGGAACGAAAGCTACTTCCAGAAATCAGACTATTTACAGAGAAAACAGTTGGTGTACAGACGAAAATATAGCCACAGAATTTGCGATCGGTCATGAAACTCCAACGCCGGTGGAAGTCCCGAATCCACAGCACGTAAAATTAGCTTATATCATGAAAATAAGATAATGATTTTAAGAAAAAACTGAATCTTTATAATATGATCCGCGAAAACCATCAAACAGCTTTACATCATGGAAAAACCGTCATTATCAAAAGCTGATATTCAGCTTGAGCTTGATGTCTCAATAAAAAAGATTGACTTTAAAATTAAGGGAAACAGAACGAAAATTGATGATGACGTTTCCGTAACTTCTTTGGTTGGTCAGTTGCCGGATGTTTCAAAAAATATTTCCGGACTTCTGGAAGACGAAGGCGATGTAAAAGACATTATCATTCCTTTTGTACCGGAAAAGCTTAATTTCGGGATCTATAAAATCTCAGACGATACAGAAAGCCTTACCGCTTTTCAACTGGAAGCAAAATATCCATACCTAAAGCTTAAAGGTGTATTTTCTAAAGAGTTTAAACTGTTTTCAGTAGCCATTAACCAAGCCATCAGTTTTTCAAAAATGCCTTTGGTGGGAGAGTATCTTAAAGAATATGCAATTTCAGATCTTGAACTCGTGTATCTTTCGCAGGAGGAAAATCCATTAACGCCTGATCGTGAGAAATTAATCAGCCTTTCAAAGAAAAATTTCATCAGTCAGAAAATCTGGATAAACAATGATAAGTTGTTTCTCAACGCGGGATTCAATGCAGGATTGATTTTAAAAACAGGAAACGAAGAACAGAAAATTACTTTTCCCGGTTTTGATCTTAAAGGCATAAAAGTTCCTTCACTCCCGGCTTCAGATCCCGCAAAAAAACAAAATTCCGGGACTTCAGGAAATACTCAGCAGGAAAAAGAGAAACAGCATCCGTTGGTAAAAATTAACGAGATAAAACCCTCCATCGAAAAAAATCTCATACAGATTGCGGTATCTGCAGATTTCAATGTCGGATCATTTGGTTTGCAGTTGTTAGGCTTGGGAATTAAAGTTCCTTTTACGGTTTTTCAGGACTTCAGTCTGGAAAAATTATGGAAGGAGCTTCAGTTTACTTTGCAGGGACTTGCCATAATCTATGATACGCCATCACTTTCAATAGCAGGAGCATTTTTAAGAGAAATACACAACGGAACGGAAGAATACAATGGTTTATTAACCTTCAGATTGGGTAAAATTGAAATAATAGCCATTGGATCTTACATCAAAACGCCAAACTATTCTTCATTATTCGCATTCGGATATTTGGGCATTCCCATACCTTTAGATCCTGCTTTTTACATCCACGGATTTGCTTTGGGATTTGGATTAAACCGAGATTTTATAATGCCTCAGATTACCGAGATTCCGGATTTTCCCCTCATTAAAATCGTTCATCAGGGAGGTTTAAAACAGGGAGATTCCATTAAAAAGATTTTTGGAGATTTAAACCGTTATTTGCCTGTTCGCGAAAACAGTTATATAATTATTGCAGGAATTAAATTTGATTCCTACAAAATGATTTTTACTACAGGAATACTTGCAGTAGCTTTCGGGAATAAAACTTCTTTACATCTTTTGGGCTTATCTACCATGAAGCTGGAAGGAGTTTATTATTTTGAATTCGCATTTTCCATGCGCGCAGATCTGGAAGAAGGAACCTTTCTCGCACAGGGACAACTCACGGAGAACAACTATATATTGTTGCCTCAACTGAAATTAACAGGCGGTTTTGCTTTAGGAATGTGGCTGAAAGGAGAAGCTGCAGGAGACTTCGTATTTACTCTGGGGGGGTATCATCCCAATTTTAAAGTTCCCGTTCACTATCCCAATAATACGCCGCGTTTAGGATTCAGCTTTAATCTGGGGTCTGTTAATTTTTACGGTAAAGCCTATTTTGCTTTAACGCCAAGCTGCATTATGGCAGGTCTTGCAGGAGGTTTGAATCTTATCCTGAACGGACGCGTGGTTTATGCAGAAATAGGACTTCTCTTCAGTGCAGATTTCATTATTTCATGGAAGCCGTTTTATTACAAAGCAGAAGTATATGTTCAGATCTATGCCAAAATAGTGGTGGATGTATGGCTTTTTAGCATCAACCAGACATTTAATCTGAGTGCCAGATTACAACTGGAAGGGCCGGATTTCAGAGGATTGGCGACTTTTAAAGTGGCGGGTTATGAACTGGAAGTTAAATTCGGGAATCATAAAAAGTCTATTAATACTGCATTAACCAGAGAAGAATTCATTGCCGGCTTTTTACCCGAACCTGCAAAAATTCTGGTCTGCAATATTGCATCAGGAATCATAAAAAAAATAAAGAGAAAGGACGGAACAGAATCTATTGTGGTTAATCCGAAAACATTTGCGTTAGAAATCTTTTCCGAAATTCCGGTTACAGAAATCAATGGAGATCAACTGACTGCCGAAAGTGTAAAAAAGGAGAATATCTATCCTGTTTACAAAGATTCTGCTCCGTTAGACAGCAAACTCCGGTTATCGGTTACAGGAGCCGTTTCGCACTTTTCCTCCTTTCAGGTTTCTCCGGTGCTGAAATCGCTTCCCAAGTCCATTTGGAATCACACAAATACAATTCCGGATCAGGAAGAAATATTATCCGGTTCAAAATTGCTGAAAGAAATATGCAAAGGCATCCGTTTGGAGTTTTCTAAAACAGAATCCGGAATTAATCCTGTCACCACATCTTTATACGATACCTGTTCTAAAACCTATCGGGATGATTTTACATCACGGGAAGCAAAATACAATCAAAATTCTGCGCAGCCGGATAAAAGCATGATGACTGTTTTAGGAATTTTAAATGAAGAGGAAATCGACTATTCCGATCTGGAAAATACCACGGAAGTTTACAAATACAAAGGAAAATCTTTAGGAACCTATCAAATCGCTTAAAATGGCAGAAGAAAAAACAGGCATTGCTCCGTCGCATATCCCCACAGTAGGATCAGGAAAATACCAGATTAAGACTGATCTTCAGAATAATCTCACCACAGTTCAGCAACAGGAGATTGTTTTCTATGTAGAAGGTTACAACGCCGCTATTCCTCAGAATGAAATACTGGCAATGTATCCTCCCAATGAACATACAGGCGATTTTGCAGGAGCTTTTCCGCATATACAGTTCAGGAGAAGTACTCTGCCTTGGGAATTTGAATGTCAATATAAAGGAAACAGAATTCCCTACATTTTTTTGGTTTTGCTGAAAGAAGAAGAACTGGCTTCCGGAGATTTTGAAATACTGGAGAGCGATACCAACCATCTTAATGATTCACTGGAAGACATTGCGGAGCCAAAACCACTAAAAATTCTTAATCTTTTAAAAGGAAGCCGCGAAATTTTTCCGTCTGTGGATTTTGTTTCGCAGCTCGCGCACGTAAGAGTTCAGGAACATGAAGAACTGAAAAAGCTGAATCTTCCCGAAGAAACTTCCATTGTGATCTCTCACAGAAGGGTAGAACCAGATACCAAATATAAAGTATTCGTCTGTTATTATTCCGCTGAAGTAAACAATCAGGAAAAAGAAAAATATCAGTTAAATAATTTCAGCGGAGCAAATGAATATGAAAAGACAAAATCCTGCGTTGTTTTAGCAGAATGGTCTTTTGAAAGCATCAGTGCAGATCTTTATCAGATTAATATCAATAAGCTGAAAGAACATCCTGATTTCAATAAGTTTCAGAAAGGCTTAGCCGACTCGGAAGTTTTAACTTTGGAAGAATTGAAAAAAGCAGCCCATCCTGAACTTGCCCGGTTAATATCCGAGAATGAAGCCTATTTAAAAGCACGTAAACAAGAATGGGAAAAACTGCCGGAACCAAAATCCGTCCGCGATTTTGAAGAAACTGAAAACGGGGGAAAAGAGCAGAATAATTACATCCTTGAATATTTAAGATACAACGGTAAAAACTTAAAAGGTTATCTGTATGAATTACAGCTTCAGCCTTTTAAAATGACCATGAATGTGGATCATGAAGCGGTAAGAAAATTAATTGACCTTGCAAAAATACCGCTGGAACATCAACTGAAAGCAGGAGGGAAAATAGTTTCGTGGTATCAGGGACCTTTTACCAATTGGAATTATTCATTCGATCTTTATGGTTGGATACAGGAAAGAGGATGGACGGATGTTCCGGATCATCAGGATTATCTTAATCTTTTGAATGAAGATACGAAGATGTACGACATGACCTATTCTGCAGCATGGCAACTCGGCAGATTAATGATTATGAATGACAATAAGGTTCTTCAGGAGCTGAAAAAATGGAAGAACGATCTGGAAATACATCATCTGTTAAAGGAACAAAACCAATACAGTTATCTGCCTGCTTTAGTAACGCAGCCTCCCGCTGTTCCGGATTTGCTGCTGAATTATATTACAGGATTAATGCAGTTCAGAAATTTTCCTGTTTATTACCTTCTTCCTCATCCGGATCTGAGTACGGAGGAAAGCATTAAATATTTTAAAATTGACAATTCGTGGATTACCGCTTTTTTATTCGGAATTTTCAGTGCGGGTCCTCAATTGCGTCTGACAGATTTTGAAGAATACATTATGCAGAATAAAGTCCTGAAAAATGTATTTGATTATCATGCATCGTATTACGGAATTCTGCTGCATTCACAGACCATTAAAAACTGGCCGCATCTGGTGATCGAACTAAATGAAAGCACCGATTTTCATTACATAACAACAATTAATGATACTTTGCGTTTATATATAACCTATCGAAAGTTTTCTGATATTGATCTCTATCTTAAGCATGAAAACGCCCATTTCGGAAAAGAATATAACGCAGAAGAAAATCAGTTCATTGGTTTGAAAGATGACAGCGTACAACTGGCAAATGAATATTTGTACAGACAGCCCAAATTACGAATGTATCTTAACGTGAGTTCAGTGTAGGATTATAAACAGGAATGGGCATTCGTCAATTTTAATTAATAGAAGTAAACAGGCTTTAACCAAAATTAATGCTAAAGCCTGTTTTCAAAATACTGTTTTATTTTTAACTTCCTCTGTATGTGGAATATCCATAAGGCGAAAGCGTGATGGGAACATGATAATGATTTTTATCCTTAATTTCAAACACGACCTCAACAAAAGGATAAAAGCTTTCGGTATGGTCTTTTTTGAAATAATCTTTCGTGTAGTAGGTTAATTTGAAAATGCCCAGATTTTCTTTTTCTGCCGGAAGAAAATCCGGAATTCTGCCATTTGTATCTGTACTTTTCTCATCCACAAAAGACCATGTTTTCGATTGCTCATTGTATTTTTCCAGCTTAATTTTAACTCCCGGAGCAGGAATTCCTTTTGAAACATCCAGAATGTGAGTGGATAGCTGAAAATTATTTTTCTGAGCAGAAGCTCCTATCGACAAAAGAGCGAAAAGAATGCTAAAAATTAATGATTTCATTTTTCTATATTTTAAATTACTTCGATGTCTTGCAAAGTTAGACACCCCAAAAATTAAAAACGTTGCTCTATGTCAACGTTTTTATAGTTTCGATTTTATTCTGCTTAATGTGGAAGGCGATATTCCCAGATAAGAAGCAACCATCCTGTTCGATACCCGAAGCAAAAGCTGCGGCTGATATTCGATCAGCCATTTTACTCTTTCCAAAGCATCAAAACCCTGAAATCCATAAATCCTCTTTTGGGCAATGATGAATCCGAGTTCCAGAATTTCGGTATAGATTTTGGCAAATTCGGGTACATTTTCTACGAGAAGATAAAAATCTTTCCTCGAAATGCGGAGCAGCTCCGATTTTTCAATGGTCTGAAGATATTCCTGTGCCGGTTTCTGGTCGATAAAACTGGGCAAAGCAGTCGCAAAATTTCCTTCAAAAGCAAAATACCTTGAACTGTCTGTTCCGTCTTTGG
The DNA here is from genome assembly GCF_014218915.1 of Chryseobacterium sp. C2(2020). Lineage (NCBI taxonomy): Bacteria > Pseudomonadati > Bacteroidota > Flavobacteriia > Flavobacteriales > Weeksellaceae > Chryseobacterium > Chryseobacterium sp. C2(2020). The sequence continues at coordinate 66,360 of NZ_JACLCT010000008.1, read as the reverse complement.
TGGTGGTAAACAGACGGATGCATCCTTTATTGATGAAGTAATACCATTTGCATACCTCATCATATTGAAGAAGTATTTCGTTTCGTTTTGTGTTCACCGGCTGAAAACAGGAAGTAATGATCTCTATCTTTTCGGAAGAGATTTCACCTTTGCTCCGGATAAATTTTTCAAGAATTGAATACATGAAATATGATGTTTACGATACGAATATGATCGAAGAATGTTCAACCTAAATTTTAATTAAATCTACCAAAAAAAGTCAGTTTTCATATACACTTTTCGAACTGATGTCAAAAATTAAGCCCAAAATAAAACAAAAAACTTGTTTAAACTAATTTCAGAATTAAGCGCAAAAGAGACAAAAGATGATATTAAAGCGAATTTCCAAAATAATCAAAGCGCTCAAAAGAATAAAAATCAAAGATTTTTAAAAACTATTGAGTTCTTTTTCATTGATAATGATCAACTTTAAATAAAAAATTTGGTAGATCTTTTGTGATTTTTGCGGTTAAATAAAAGTTTAAACAGACTTAAAAGTAAAACTTCAAACTGGGAGTGTTATTTTTCTTTTCTTTCGTAAAAGCTCAGCTAAGCTAAAACAGATTCAACTCAAATCTTCACAGAGTTTAAAATTCATACTTTTTTTGTTGGCAGAATTTCTCGGCTTGATGTAAATTTGATTAATTTAACTGAAAATAAATTATGGCAAAGCTATTTCAGATTTTAAATGCAGTTGCTTTGGTGGCAACCATTGTGGTAAACTATCTTTCCAACACCGGAATTTTTAATAATGAAACGATGGCTACCATTTCAGCCAGATATCAGAACCTGTTTACTCCTGCAGGATATGCCTTTTCCATTTGGGGACTGATTTATCTCGGGCTTTTAGGGTTTGTTATATATTACGGCCCGTTTACGAAAAATACCGATACCAAAGAAAAAACTATTTTAAATGTCGGTTGGTGGTTTACCGTTTCCTGTGTGGCAAACAGCCTTTGGATATTTACGTGGCTGTATGAATATACTTTTCTTACGATTCCGATTATGGTGGTTTTATTCATATCTCTGCTTAAAATTATAGGAAATAACCGTAATATTTTAGAATCTAAAGATCTTAAAACAGCAATTTTCCTTCGTTTGCCTTTTTATATTTATTCGGGCTGGATTTCTGTAGCTTTAATTGCCGATATAGCAGCTTATCTTAAAAAAATACAGTGGTCAGGCTTTGGAATTTCAGAAACTGTGTGGACGGTGATTATGTTTGCCGTTGCAGCCATTATTCATTTGTATATGGTTTGGAAACAGAAGATGGGAGCTTTTGCTTTGGTGGCAGTCTGGGCATTAATTGCAATTGCGGTAGCCAATCAGCATGCCAACCAGACCGTTTATATTGCGGCAATCATCACAGCGATCGTTATTTTTATGAATGTCTTTTTTCAGATGTTTAAAAAGAGAACTGCACTGTGACAATGAATCATTGTCTGTGAAATTTATGCTTAAAATTGATAATGTAATTGACAGATTTTCTCATACAGTTTTATAAGCGTAATATCATTTCTCTAAAAATCATTCAACATCAGCAGAATTAATTCTGTTTTAAATACATTTTAATTAAAAATTTAAATCACAATACTTAATGTTAATTCATTTTACCAATCAGCAGATAGCCGAAACAGAAGAAAGGAAAAGGACGGCACTCGTTAATTCTTTAAGTGGCTTCAAAAGTCTTAATTTAATTGGAACCGCAAATAAAGATGGGCAAACCAATCTGGCTGTCTTTAATTCTGTAATGCACATTGGCGCGAATCCTCCTTTAATGGGGTTTATTTCCCGACCGGATTCCGTTGAAAGACATACGCTGGAAAATATACAACAGACAGGTTATTACACCATTAATCATGTAAATAAAGAGATTTTTGAAAAAGCACACCAGACATCGGCACGATACAAGCGCGAACAGTCAGAATTTGATGCTTCCGGACTAACTGCTGAATACAGAAATAATTTTTCAGCACCTTTTGTGAAAGAGTCGAATATACAAATGGGATTAATCCTGAAAGAAATTGTTTCTGTAAAAAGCAACGATACACACTTAATTGTCGGCGAAATTACAGACTTATACTTCCCTGAAGAGATCTGGGAAGAAACAGGAATCTTGGATATTGAAAAGGCAGGAACAGTTGCCGGGTCCTCTCTCGACGGCTATCACACAACCCAATTACTTAAAAGAATGAAATACGCGAAACCTTCGTAATGTTATTTCGTACATAACATAAAACATAAAAAACGGTTAAATATGGCAAGGATATATCAGACAGCTTCATTAGGAGAAGCACAGGTAAGGGTTGCAGTCGTAAACAGCAGAGAAGAGGCAGATTTATTAGTTTGCAGAGTTCCTTCATGGGGTGCGGCTCATGGTGATGCTCGTTGGTATATCACACGAAACAAACAGGATGCTACCTGTATTATTTCTTTAGTTTCTGAAGGAATGGCACAAGTTAAAATATGCTTTGTAGACACATATGGTGAGGCTGGATGGCAGAAAGAAAGTCGGTATAAAAATAAATTTGGCTGAAAAAAAAGACGTACATGATTTACCATGTACGTCTAAAGATAAACTGTATAAAAAAAAATATTGTTAAAATATCCTATGCTCTCAAGAGCAATAACAACTTGTTTTAGTAGTAATAACCGATATCATCCATATATATCGTATTTGTATTTCCGGTGTTATTATTAAATACAACATTCATTGTAGAAGGTGCTGAAGATAACCCGAAAGACGCCCACGGAATTTCAAAATATTGATATTCTGTTCCTACACTTATAGATGGAGTAGTTCCCCAACCGTAATTTAAAATAAGACGTAATCCACTATTTATTGCAGAGGTAGATTTTATATAAAACCGAATTCCTTTTGCAGTGGACGGTATGGATGGGCTGTTATCGATCTGGAATGCAGACCATGCTTTTACATCCCATTTTATTGCTTTTTCTCCCTGTTTAACGTTTGCGGGATCTGTATTGTATGCCGTATCATAAGTATCTCCTGCCCATGTAGCATTAGAAATACCGCCAAAGAAAGCATCATCATAAACAGAAGTACCTATCTGAGAGTTGTACGTAACAGTTCCTGATAAAGTAGTTACAGACACTTTTTTACCCTGCGATCCTGCGGGAAGAGTTGCAACAATATGGGTAAGATCGTAAGAAACAATAGCTGCATCTATATTGCCTACTTTCACTGTCGGATTAACGAAATAGTTCCCTTTAAGAGTAATATTGGTTCCGTCGGCAGCGTTGATGCTTTGGAATCCATTAAAAATCGGAGACGGTGGAGCAATGACAAAATCATACTCAACAGTTCCGTTTGCGGTCACTAATTTTAATTTATTACTTCCGTTAACATAAGGGGTATTGATATTGATGGTAATAATGATCGCATTGTCTGTAACCAGATTAGGATTAAAGGTAGACTCATAATCATTAAAATAGATATGTCTGAGACTGGCAAAACCGGAACCTTTAATAACGTAAGTATTAGACGGATAACCGATATGCGTGCTTACCAAAGGATCTACAGGCTTGTTGTTGGCATCTACCGATGCAGAAACCAGTTCGATAACAGGAGTCGTCCCCTTCATATCATCATCCTCGTTGTTACAAGACTGTACAGAAAGCAAACCCATGATAGGAATGAGCCAGGCTAATAATTTCGTATAAAATATTTTATTTTTCATTTTCTGTAAATTTTAAAATTGATAATGTACCGGGCTATCCAAAAGCTTCGGATTTTTAGCAACATCATTTGCAGGATAAGGAAGAGTGAAACTGCTGGATGAAGGGGTAAAATATTCGGCAGTAAACATATTTCCACGGTTTTGAGCAGACATAATCGCAATGGCTTTACTGCGGTCAATCCTTCCGAGATCAAACCAGTAATCGCCTTCGAAAGCAAGCTCTCTTCTTCGTTCTTTAAACAAATCATCAAAAGTGAAAGAAGTAACATTCGACAGACCGGCTCTGTTTCTTACAGCATTGTAAACCTTTAAGGCATTGGCGTCTGAAGTAGAATTTCCACCTGCTAAAATCGCTTCGGCATCAATCAGCAGAAGCTCTGCAAATCTCATAATGTACGTATTGTTGTTCATCATTGCCCAACTGTCTACAGGACCTGTGGAATTACCATTTACAATTCCGATGCAATATTTTTTAATGGCTGCACCTGCACCCTGACCTCCGATCTGGTCTGCTGGCGGAACAGTGAAACCAGTCTGAAAATTCTGTCCGTTTTTAACTTTTATATCTGTGTACGTATATCCGGGAAACATAATCGTATTTGCCCTTCTTACGTCATTGGTGTCATATAACGTTAAAATATCCTGAGAAGGCGCAAAAACACCGCCGTAAGACGCATTGGAGGTAGAATACGTTCCGTTGCTGATCCCAAATTGTGTGTTGCAGTTATTGGCAGATCCATAATTAATATCGCCTTTCCACTGCAATGCGAATATAGATTCTTCATTATTGTTATTAGGATAAGTGAACAGATCCCCAAAAGATTTACTGGTAATAGAATATTGGGATGTTCCTCCTAATAATTTGAATTCTCCACTGTTAATCACCTCTTCAGCAAGTTGTCTTGCCATTGTATAATTTTTATTGTACAAATATACTTTTGCAAGAAAAGCTTTCGCAGAACCTTTAGAAACCTTCGCGTTCGAAGAATAATCTCCGCCTCTTATTTTTGCAGGTAGTAATTCTATTGCTTTGGAATAGTCTCTCCGGATCAGCTCATATACATCTTCTGTAAAATTAGTGTTTACTTTAGGATTGGCTGCAACGGCTTCATTATCAATAATTATAGGAACAGGTCCCCATAATCTTACTAAATAAAAGTAAGCAGTGGCGCGGATAAAATAAGCTTCTCCTAAAGCCTGATTGATCACCGCCTGAGAAACTCCTGCACCGGCTCTTTTCTGTAAATTATTGATGAGATTATTAGCCTGTGCTACATTCGCCCATAACGACTGCCATCCATTGAACATTTCCGCATCGGAAGAGTTGATGGAAAAATTACGCATGGCATTTACATCCGAAGAATTGGTATACATATTTCCCGAACCTACTTCCGAAATGGCGTAGAAAAACTTATTATTAAACTGAAACCATGTTTTGTAGTACATTCCGTCTGTTGCTCCCTGTACCTGTTCGTTGTTCTGATAATAATTCTCCAGACTGATGGAATCCTCGGAAGGACGGTCTGTAAATTCTCTGCTGCAAGAAGACAGAAGGCCAAGCCCCAAAAATGAAACGGCTAAACCTGTATGTTTAAAATATTGTAAAGCTTTCATAAATAATTAATTAAAAATCTAAATTAACTCCAAAATTAAATGTTCGGGGAGAAGGATATCTTCCGTTGTCAACTCCTGTCAGTAAGACATTTTGGTTGAAAGATCCTATTTCAGGATCGTATCCGCTGTATTTTGTAATCGTAAACAGGTTCTGTGCGCTTACGTAGATTCTGAATCTTGTAAGTTTAAGCTGAGAAGCAAAAGTAGGGGAAACGGTGTATCCTAAAGTTACATTCTGTATTCTCAGGTAATCTCCTTTTTCCACAAAACGGTCAGAAATAAGAAGATTCGTACTGTTATTGTCTGCAACCGGTCTTGGCAAACTTGCATTTGGATTATCTGGTGTCCAGTAATCAAGCGCACCCACCAGTTGATTTTGATATAACTGGGAATTCATTGTACCGTTTCTTTTCGTAAGATTCAGAATGTCATTACCTACAGAACCCTGTACAAAAACAGAAAGATCCACATTTTTATATCTGAAAGTATTGGTAAATCCGAATGTAAAATCCGGGTGCGGATTTCCGATGATCGTCATATCAGACTCGTTGATTTTACCATCTCCATTTACATCCACGTAACGAACGTCTCCCAGTTTCGGTGCAGTTCCGAATTGAGTCGGTGCATTATTAAGCTGGTCTGCCGTACGATAAAGATCATTGGTTTTATATCCCCAGAAAACGCCCACAGGTTCGCCGATTAAAGTATTGGTTGCCACCATTGGCAGATAACCATTCAGGTTTACCTGAGTATTAATATCAGACAAACCGTCCGCAAGACTCAATAATTTGTTTCTGTATCTGGAAACAACAAGATTTGATGTCCAGTTGAAATTTTCTCCTTTTGTTTCATAAGAAATATTAAGATCAATACCTCTGTTCACCATAGAGCCGATGTTCGAGTACATGGCATCAATACCTCCGTAATAATTTGCTCCTCCGGTTACGTAACTAGGAAGTGGCGCCTGAAAAAGGAAATCTTTCGATTTTTTATTATACCAGTCTAAGGCTATATTAAGTCTCTTCAGTAAAGTAAGATCTACCCCGATGTTCGTCTGCTGCATAGATTCCCACTTCAGGTTTTTGTTAGAAAGATTACCTACAAGGTTGTAAATAGTAAGCAGGGAAGTATATCTGTTATTCGGAATATTCTGGTTTCCTGTTTCTCCGTAACCACCACGGAATCTGATGTTACTGATGATGTTTGAAGGAATCCATTCCATGAATTTTTCTTTTGTTACTCTCCAAGAAGCAGAAACTGCCGGAAAATATCCCAACTGTTTTTTGCCGTTATCCGCTTCAGGATCAAACTTCGAAGAACGGTCTGCTCTTATGGAAGCAGTAAGGCTGTATCTTCCGTCGAAATCATAAATAATTCTTCCGAAAAGTGAAGAAAGAGAATTACTTCCTTGGAATGAAGTTGTTGTAACATCGTCCGCAAGATTTAATCCGTAAACATCGTTCGATTTAAATCCCTGTCCTATGGAGCTGAATCCTTTATAATGAACATCCTGTGCTTCCTGTCCGGCAAGTATTGTAAATTTATTCTTTCCTAAAGAAAAATCATACGTTAATAAATTTTTAAAGTTTACAGAATACCAATCCTGATTTCTCACATACAAATCTGCGATCAGATTAAATTGAGAACCTCTGTCGTAAGAAGGATGAAATTCTGTGTTTTCAGAAAACTCCGTATTCGCAGAAAGTTCCATTCTGTATTTCAGTCCTTTCGTAATTTTAGCTTCAGCATACAGATTTCCAAGGAAATTTTTACGGATTAATTTATTTGTATTGGTAAGAGCTTCGGCAACAGGATTGAAATAATTAACATTTTGTCCTGCAGGAGGAGAAGCGTAACTTCCGTCGAAATTATAAATTGGCATATCCGGAGCCTGTAAGAGCGTGTTGGAGATAAGCCCGTTATAACTTTGGTTTACCGTAAAGTTTTCATTGCTTACCCCGCCTGTAATATTCGTCCCCACTTTCAGCCAGTTATTTACCTGAGAATCTACATTCGTACGGAACGTATATCTTTTAAGTCCGGTATTGATAATATTACCTTCCTGGTTAAGATAGTTTGCCGAAATATAAAATGTGGTATTATCTTTTCCGCCGGAAAATGAAAGCTGATGGCTTTGAGAAAAAGCAGTCTTGTAAATTGCTTTTTGCCAGTTTGTCCCGTTACCCAGCAATTCAGGATGGGCAAACTCAGGTCTTGGCTGAAGATTAAACAGATCAGCCAATTGATTCTGATATCTTGCGTACTGCTGAAGATTCATCACATCCAGATATTTATAAATACTGGAAACCGATGTATACCCTTCATAACTTATCTTTCCCGCTCCTTTTTTGCCCGATTTCGTAGTAATGATAATAACACCGTTTGCTCCTCTCGAACCATAGATTGCCGTTGCAGAAGCATCTTTAAGTACATCTATCGATTCTATATCATTAGGATTAAGAAAGGTAAGCGGAGAAACTGCGGCGTTTCCCGAACCTCCCGTAGCAGAAGTATCGTTACCTGCAATCGGTCTTCCCGTAGTAGAACTGTTGGTTGCATCTCCGGAAATGGGGACACCATCAATAATATACAATGGTTCGTTACTGGAACTGATGGAAGTCGTTCCGCGCACTCGTACAGAAGCAGCCGCTCCCGGCTGTCCGTTACCGTTCGTTACGGAAACTCCCGCAACTTTTCCCTGAAGCATCTGGTCTACGGAAACCTGCTTCAGATCCTGAATATCCTTAGATTTAATAGAAGATACGGCAGAGTTTATATCCGTTTTTTTCTGAGCGCCATAACCTATCATTACAACTTCATCAATTTTTGTCTCTTTTAGAGTATCGCTCTTTGTTTTTTGAGCATGCACCCAACTTACAGGAAGAAAGGCTAATGCAAAAAATAAGGCGGCTTTATTCTGTAGAACCGGGCTTAGTAAGGGGGTGTTTATTTTTCTCATAATTGCTACGGAAAAGAAATTAATGTTTAGTTTGAATTAACATTTTGTTCACATTGATGACAAAGCTAAATTTTGAAGCTAATTGCGATTAATGTTATTTTGTCATAATTCAGTATTATTTTACCTGTTGTTATACTAAATGCCCTGTTTGTTTATTTTAATTAATTGATTTTCAGTTTTTTATTTTGTTTTTAATAAACGTCATGTTATGGTTTTTTATAGTCATATTTAGGTGTTTTTTCTACATTATCTGAAAAAAAAATTAGAATTATATGTCTAAAATGGTCTTTTTCGTAATTAAGAATTAATAAAATATTAACAGAAAACATCACCAACCTCTTAAAAAAAGAACAAATCAATCATTTTATCGAATTATTGAACTCTTTTAATACCGTTAAACTGATTTTTAAATTCCGAAGGTGTACATTTTTTTATAGATTTAAAAATTTTATTGAAATTGGCAATATTATTAAAGCCCGACTCAAAGGCAACTTCAGATACCGTTAGTTTTTTTTCAATCAGCCATCTTGCGGCGTAGCCCACTCTTACTTCGTTCAGGTAGTTGATGAATGTTTTTCCTGTTCTCTTTTTTATAAATCTGTTGAAGGTTACAATACTCATATTAGAAATAGCAGCAACTTCCTCGAGGGTTATTTTCTTGTCGAAATTTTTATGCACATAATCGTAGATAAGCTTCATGCTGTCGTCATCGGTAAAGGTTTCCAGTTCTATACTGTAAGATGAGAGAATGGTTGTATTCTCTGCGATAGCAAGTTCATGCAGGATGTGCATCATTTCCATAAAAGCTTCAAAACCTTTTAGTTTAGATAAATTCAGAAAATTATCTTTTAACTTTTCGGCGGTTTCTGTAGAAAAAAGAATTCCCCGGATAGAATTTTTAATAAGATCGTCAATTGGTTTCATAATTCGTCTTTTCATTAAAGATTCATCAAAGAAATCCTGATTAAACTGTACCGTTATTTCATGAATTTTTTTCGATTTGCACCTGTAATTATCCCAGTAATGCGGAAGGTAGGGACCAATCATCACCAGTTCGATATGATCTATTTCTCCAATATGATCGCCTACTATTCTTTTATTGCCTTTTCCCTTAAGAATAAAATTGATCTCAATTTCCGGGTGATAATGGAGAGGAAAATCGAATGTATTTTTTATGCGGTCGAACACCAAAAAGGTTTCATCGGGTGAAATAGTAGCTATTTCTCTAAGAATTTCGGAATGTTTGCTCATTTTGTATCTTTTGTATGAGTGTTGATTTTCAGTTTTTTACCGTTTATTTGCGTAATTTATATGTAAAAATGACAAAATAATATTACATCCCGCCAAGATACATAAATAAATTTGGCATTAAGCAAATGTTAACAGACTGATGCATTTTCTTTACTATGAAATTACAATACAAAATATCATTGATCTTACTTTTTTGCGTGTTGGGGAAACTGAATGCCCAAAAATTCGTCACCGTAAAAGAAGGTCATTTCATCCTTAAAAAAAAGGAATATTATTTTGTAGGAACCAACTTTTGGTATGCTTCTTATCTTGGGCTGGAAAAAAATGAAGAAAAGGGTATCGGTAGATTAAAGAAAGAACTGGATTTTTTAAAATCTCAAAATATTCAAAATATTCGTGTTCTTGCCGCAGTGGAAGGTTCCGGAAAATTGAACGGAGCGAATAGAGTAGAACCCGCTTATCAATATGAAGCCGGAAAATTTGATGAAGACAAATTAAAAGGACTCGACATTCTTATGGATGAAGCAGGAAAAAGAAACATGAAAGTAATCCTTTTTCTTTCCAATAACTGGGAATGGAGCGGCGGATGGCTGCAATATTTACTTTGGAACAATAAAATTGATCAGCAAAAAACAGCAGAAAAACTGAACTGGGATGATCAGAGAGACTTTACCGCAAAGTTTTATAGCTGCGAAGAATGCAAAAATCAGTATTTTGAACAGGTCAAAAAAATTGTTACAAGAAGAAACTCTGTGAATGGAAAAAAATATACAAAAGATAAAACACTAATGGCTTGGGAAATTGCCAATGAACCACGCCCGATGAGACCCGCAGCTAACGGAGAGTATAAAAAATTTATTACAGAAAGTGCTTCGTTCATTAAAACGCTGGATAAAAATCATCTGGTAACTACCGGAAGTGAAGGAGTACAGGGGACGGAAGATATGGATCTGTATAAAGAAAACCATGCAGATAAAAACATAAATTATCTCACCATTCATATTTGGCCGAAAAACTGGGGCTGGTTTGCAAATGAAACCATGGAAAAAGATTTCGAAGAAGTGAACCATAAAACCTCAGATTATATAAAATCTCATCTCAAAATTGCAGACGAACTCCGCAAACCGCTGGTTCTTGAAGAATTCGGATTTCCGAGAGACGGGCATTCTTTCGATATCAGCAGCAGTACAAATTTAAGAGACAAATACTACGAAAGTGTTCTGAAATTGTGGAATGAGAACAGAAATCTGAAAGGAAGTTTTGCCGGATGCTCTTTTTGGGCGTTCAACGGAATTGCAAAACCAATTTCCGGGCAGACCTTCTGGAAAAAAGGCGATGATTACATGGGAGATCCACCGATGGAAGAACAGGGACTGAATGGAGTTTTCATCTCAGATCAATCCACATGGAACATCATAAGAAAATACAATACTAATCCTTAAAAGATAATTAAAATAGCAGGATAAATTTCCTCTACAATTAAATAAATGAATTCCTTAAAAAATTTTATTATAGTTTCTAACGTATTCTGTGCCGGTCTTTTTGCGGCGCAGGATACTTCTTCACTGTCAAACAAAAATGCCACAGCGGAAACCCAAAACCTGTACAGAAATCTTTGGCAGCTTATGGATAAAGGAATCATGTTCGGACATCAGGATGATTTGGGGTATGGAGTGAACTGGAGAATGCAGGATGGAAGAAGCGATGTAAAAGAAACAGCAGGAGATTATCCCGCAGTTTTCGGATGGGACGTTATGAATATAGAATCCGGCGGAAAAGGTCCCATTGATATTTTCAGTTTTGCCCAGATGAAAAAGATGATGGAGGATGTCTACAACATGGGCGGAATAAATACCATAAGTTGGCACGCCAATAATCCTTTAACTGGAAAAACAGCCTGGGATAATACAAAAGGAGGCGTAAAGGCCATTTTACCCGGAGGCGAAAAACATCAGATGTTTCTCAACTGGCTGGATCTGATCTCAGATTATCTGGCTTCTGTAAAGGGGAAAGATAAAAAACAGGTTCCTATACTTTGGAGACCTTATCATGAACTTACAGGAAGCTGGTTCTGGTGGGGAAAAAATAACTGTACCTCTGAAGAATTCAAACAGCTTTGGAAAATGACCTACGATTATCTTACCAAAACAAAAGGAAGAAATAATCTTATCTGGATCTACAATACTTCAGACTTTAATACCAAAGAAGAATTTCTGGAATTTTATCCCGGCGATGAATATGTGGATATGATTAGCTTTGATATCTATGAGCTTGATAATCCGGTACACAATACAGGTTTTGTAGAACGTTCTCAAAAGCAGTTTGCCATTATGGACGAAATTGCGAAAGAACATCATAAAATTCCGGCTCTTGCTGAAACAGGATATGAGCAGATTCCGTACAACCGTTTCTGGACAAAAACTTTAACGGAAGCCATCGGAAACTACAAAATTTCTTACGTTCTGGCATGGAGAAATCATGGATTGACGGAAGAGAAAAAAATGCATTATTATGTACCTTACAAAGGACATCCGAATGAACAGGATTTCAGAGATTTTTACAATCTCGGCAACACATTGTTCCTGAAAGATATACAGAAAACAAATGTGTATAAATAATAAACGATACCCATCGTAAATTATTTTAAAATCAATTGTAAAATTTAATCATTAAAAGAAAATTAATGAATAACGAAAAGATAAATATAAAAGAAAAAGTGGCTTACGGATTTGGAGATGCCGCATCCTCTATGTTCTGGAAAATCTTCAGCATGTATCTGCTTTTTTTCTATACCGATGTGTTTGGTCTTGCGGCGGCGGCGGTAGGAACCATGTTTCTGGTAACCAAAGTATGGGATTCCTTTTTCGATCCTTTTGTGGGAATTTATTCAGACAGGATCGATACAAAATGGGGAAAATTCCGTCCTTTTTTATTATGGGTTGCCGTTCCTTTTGCCATCATCGGTGTATTAACCTTTTATACCCCAGATTTTGCACACAACGGAAAATTGATCTATGCATACATCACATATTCCTTAATGATGATGGTGTATTCACTCATCAACGTTCCTTATGCATCATTACTTGGCGTGATGTCTTCAGACGGTAAAGAAAGAACTACACTGGCTTCTTACAGAATGGTTTTTGCTTTCGCAGGAAGTCTTATTGCGCTTTGGATGATAGAACCTCTGGTAAAATATTTTGGAGACGGAACCTTAACTTCTTCGCAAGGCTGGTTTTATACCATTGTTGTATTCGGAGTAATGACGACGCTGTTGTTTTGGGGATGTTTTGCAGGAACCAAAGAACGTATTAAACCTATAAAAAAAGACCAGTCTACCTTAAAAGAAGATCTTAATGATCTTTGGAAAAATAAACCATGGTGGATTCTTTTGGGAGCCGGAGTTGCCACATTGCTTTTCAATACCATTCGTGACGGCGGAGCAATTTACTATTTCAAATATTATCTGGAAAAAACAGATCATGAAACATTTTCCATTTTCGGTATGGGAACAGGGATGTCCTATCTCACCATTTATCTTGTTTTAGGACAGGCAGCCAACATTGTGGGAGTTGTTTTGGCGACCCCTTTAGCTAATAAATTCGGAAAGAAAAAAACATTCTTTGCCGCAATGTTATCAGCAGCAGTTCTCAGTATCATATTCTATTTTCTTACGAAAGATAACATCATGATGATTTTACTGCTGCAATTTTTCATAAGCATTTGCGCAGGATGCATTTTCCCTCTTTTATGGTCGATGTATGCCGATACCGCAGACTACTCGGAATGGAAACAGGGAAGAAGAGCAACAGGACTTGTATTCTCGGCATCATCAATGTCCCAGAAATTGGGTTGGGCATTCGGTGGAGCAGCAACAGGATGGCTTTTGGCTTACTTTGGGTTTCAGGCAAACGTTGTACAGACAGAAAATGCACAGACCGGAATCAGATTGATGCTGAGTATTCTTCCGGCGGCAGGAGCCATTATTTCTATGCTTTTCATTTTTGTTTATCCTTTAACGGAAGAAAAACTTTCATCTATTACAGAAGAACTGGAGCAGAGAAGAAAAGAAAACTAAATACATACAAATCATATAAAAACATCTGAAACCAGATGAAATATAATTTCTATTACAAACAAAATATAAAATAATATAGCAAGATGAGTGATTTATTCAATACAAGATTTAATGAAGTGTCAGAAGAATTTGAAAAGCTGGTTACTCAAAAAAATTCTCCGGAAGATCATGCCGGAAACGGAATTTTTACAAGATATAAAAATCCTGTCGTTACAGCGGCTCATACTCCGTTAGAATGGCGTTTTGATATGGATGCCGAAAGAAATCCATTTTTTATGGAACGTTTCGGGATCAATGCCGCTTTTAACGCCGGTGCAATGAAGTGGAACGATAAATATATTCTTTCTGTAAGAGTAGAAGGCTACGACAGAAAATCTTTCTTTGCAATTGCAGAATCTCCGAATGGTATTGATAATTTCCGTTTCTGGGAAAAACCCATTGTGATTCCTCAGATTGAAGGAAATCCCGATACAAACGTTTACGATATGCGTTTAATCCATCATGAAGACGGATATATCTACGGAATTTTCTGTACAGAAAGAAAAGATCCCAACGCACCGAAAGGAGATACTTCTATGGCAATTGCAAATGCGGGTATTGTAAGAACAAAAAATTTAGTAGACTGGGAAAGGCTTCCGGATTTAATTTCCAATACAGGACAGCAGAGAAATGTAGTATTGCACCCTGAATTTGTAAACGGAAAATATGCTCTTTACACACGTCCCCAAGACGGATTTATAGATGTTGGAGCAGGAGGAGGAATCGGGCTTGGCTATGTTGCAGATATGACGAATCCTGTGGTGGAAAATGAAGAAATCATCTACGGAAAAACCTATCATACAGTTTACGAGCTGAAAAACGGATTGGGGCCGGCTCCTATTAAAACAGATAAAGGCTGGCTGCATCTTGCTCATGGAGTACGCAACACGGCTGCCGGATTGCGCTATGTTTTATATCTGTTTATGACGGATCTAAACGATCTTGGAAAAGTAATCTATAAACCTGCCGGATATTTTATGGCTCCTGAAAATGAGGAGAGAGTAGGAGATGTTTCCAATGTGTTGTTTTCCAACGGATGGATTGCAGATGAAGATGGTAAAGTTTTCATCTATTATGCATCTTCAGACACCAGAATGCACGTAGCGGTTTCTTCAGTGGAACAGTTGACAGATTATTGCATGAACACGGCAGAAGACAGACTTATCTCATCAGAATCGGTAAAAACAATTATTGAGATCGTAGATAATAATCTGGTTTCCAAATAACAGATCATCAGTACTGTAAAAAAATCTCAACAATAAAGATAATAAGATTTAATCTCAAAATGCAGACAGAGTTTTTATTGAATACAATGCAAAGTGAGCTCCATAATATTCTGAATTATTGGAGAAAGAATACAATTGACGAAAAAAACGGAGGTTTTATAGGTGAGATTGATTTTAATGAACAAAAAAATGCTGCTGCGGAAAAAGGATCCGTAATGTACGGAAGAATTCTCTGGACTTTTTCTGCAGCATTTTCTGTTACTCAGAATCCCGAAGATCTCAATATGGCAAAAAGAGCTTTTGAAGAGATTAAAACCAAATTTTACAATCCGGAGCAAAAAGGAATCTATTGGAGTATTAATGCAGATGGAACAGTAAAAGATTCCAAAAATCAGATCTATGCCATTTCATTTGTTATCTATGGTCTTAGTGAATTTTATAAAGTTTCAAATGATAAAGAGGCGCTGGATCTGGCAATAACGCTCTATCACAGCATTCAGAATCATTCTTTTGATAAAGTGAATAAAGGCTACTTCGAAGCATACACCCAAGACTGGAAAGAAATTGAAGATATGCGTCTCAGCGAAAAAGATGCTAACGAAAAAAAGACCATGAATACGCATCTTCATATCGTAGAAGCATTTGCCAACCTTTATCTGGTATGGAAAGATGAAGATTTGAAGCAGAATATTATTCAGTTGCTGGAAACGATAGACCAATATTTCATCAATAAAGAATCATGGCATCTCAGGCTGTTTTTTGATGAAAATTGGAACGAAAAGAAAGATGTGATTTCCTATGGACACGATATCGAAGCGGCATGGCTGCTGCAATGGTGTGCAGAAGCTACAGAAGACGAAAACCTGATCGCGCTGTACAGAAACTATGCAGTGAAAATGGCGGATGCAACATTCGAGGGACTGGATGAAGACGGAGGATTATGGTATGAATATGAGCCGGAATCCGATCATCTTATTTCAGAAAAACACTGGTGGCCACAGGCGGAATTGTGGATTGGTTTTCTGAATGCTTATCAGCTAACCCAGAACAAAAAATACCTTGATGCTTTTAGAAAAAATGTGGAATTCACAGAAAGATACATCATTGATAAAAAAAACGGAGAATGGATCTGGGGAATCAACGAAAAGTATCTTCCCATAGAAAAAGACAAAGCAGGATTCTGGAAATGTCCCTATCATAACGGAAGAGCCTGTTTAGAAATCATTAAAAGAGTAAAGTAATATATTTTTAAAACAATAAAATGAATACAAAAATTATTTCTCAGAAATTTAAAATTTTAGGGATGATCGCTTTTGGAGTCTTTGCCAATGCGCAATCCCTCTATCTTACATCGGCTTTACCGGTAAACGTTACTGTAGGAAGTTCTCCTTCCTTTACCTTAAACTACACGTCTGCCACACCGTGTAAAATTATAGTATCCCTGATAAAATCCCAGTCAGACGGAGTAACTCCGGATTGGAATACTTGGCAGACAGGAACTATTTTAGATAATCTTCCTGCTACTTCTTCTCCAGTTTCAAAGACGATTACAGTTACAGTTCCTGCAAACCAGACAGTAAGCACAGATTTACCTTCAGGAATCAATTATCTTTGGGCACTTACCCTTCAGGATTCTTCCGGAGGATGGATAGCAGGAAGCCAGCCGCAAACCAATATTATATCATCCAATACCGTTATAGATAATGTAAGCTTCAACGGAGCACTTCCGGCTTCTGTATCGGCTGGTTCCACACAAAGCATACCTTACAAATATACTGCAACTACAGACCGTATCGTGAAGGTAGGACTTTCAAAGTACAGCTCTTCCGGAAATTGGATCAGTGATGTTGTATCAGTAATTATTAATCCTGCATCGGCTACAACAACAACGCCTGTTTCAGGAGTTGCAAATCTTGCGATACCTGCGGGAACAACATCTACCGCTAATCTTTCAAACGGAGAATATTACGGTTGGGAAGCCACAATGGCTACTACATCATGGAGCTATATGAACGGAACCAACACGAGTGTAGTTGTAACAAGTGCCAATACAACATTATCTGTTTCTGATTTTGAAGCGGCTAAAAACCCAATTAAAATCTATCCTAATCCTGTAAAGAATACCCTGTATTTCAGTAATCCTGAAAAAATAAAATCTGTGAAAATTAATGATCTTACAGGAAAAGAAATTTTCAGAAGTACGAAAGATCTGGATAAAGGAGTTGATTTTTCAGAATTTGCCAAAGGAACCTATATTATTACCTTAAACGGAACAGATTCTCAGAAAATCATTAAAGAGTAAGATATAAACCATAGAAGAAGAATGCCTGAAATAAAGAGAATAATTTAAAATATCCGAAGCTGTTTGATATAATTTTATTACCTAAAATAAATCGATCTGTTTTTAAAATATTGATAGACTTTTAACTCCGAAATTAAATGAAGATTTAATTTAAAAACGTCTTTTTAGCGTAGAAAATTAAGCTGATTTTGTCTTAATTAATTTTCTGCATATTTAAATAATTCAAAAAGCATCGCAGATAAATTATTCTCTTTTTAACAGGTAATGACGGGAAGGAAAAAACTCAGGAAGTAATAAAAAGAAACATTCAAATCACAATAATATTAACTTTCAAAAACATTTTAAAATGAAAATTCAAAGTAAATTTTTTCTGATATCTTTCTTCATAGGAATTCTTTCCTGTCAGTCTTCAGAAAACGATCCCGTTGAGAATAGCACCTCTCAGCCTTCAGAATCCATAAATAAACTCGTGAATAATACCTCAGATGCAAGTGCTACCCAAAAGACCCAGTTGTTATTTTATAATTTAAAAAATAATGCCGGAACCAAAATTCTCGTAGGTCATCAGGATGCGTTTTACACGTATTATCAGGATAATACTTCCATGTCTGACGTAAAAAAAGCTACAGGATCCGATCCTGCACTTATCGGTTTGGATCTCATGTTCATTACCGACAAAAATTATCAGGCAAATGCTTCCAATTGGTATTATCAGCAGGAGCAGAAAATTGTGGCAGCAGCAAAAGAAGCCTACCAGAAAGGGATGGCGGTAACATTTTGCTGGCATTTGAGAGAACCTTACAACGAAACTACTTTCTACACCTCGGAAATGACGGCTTCTCAAAAGCAGAACGCTTTCAAAAGTATTCTTCCCGGTGGAGCCAACCACAACTGGTATCTTACCAAACTCCAGAAAGTGGCTTCTGTATTTAAAAATCTTAAAGGAAGCGGCGGCGAAGAAATTCCTGTGATCTTCAGGCCTTTTCATGAATTCGACGGAGACTGGTTCTGGTGGGGAGCAGCTTACTGCACGGCAGAAGAATATAAACAGCTTTGGCAGTTTACTGTAAACTATCTCAGAAACACCATGAATGTTCATAATGTGCTATACGCTTTTGCACCGGATGCTTCCTACACAACTTCTGCAGCCTACCTTTCGAGATATCCGGGAGACCAGTACGTAGATGTTTTAGGAATGGATAATTATTATGACTTTACAGCACAGACAACAGCAGGAGCAAATACCGCCAACAGCAAACTTAAAGTAATATCTGATCTTGCCATCCAGAAAAATAAAATTGCGGCATTAACCGAAACCGGATACTCCAGCCAGAACAGTACAGCCAGAACGTCTACCCACTTTACGACACTGGTGCATCCTGCCATTACATCCAATAACGTGAAAATTTCATATGTTTGCTTCTGGAGTAATGCGGGAAATACATATTACGTTCCCACTCCGGCAACACCTTATGCCACAGATTTTAAGAACTTTACCCTTAAACCGCAGATGGCTCTTCAGACAACCATAGCCGGAATTTTATACAATTAACAGAAAAAAGAATCTGAATGAAAAAAAATATTTTAAGCATTTTTATTTTAGCTTCATTAGCACTTAGCGCTCAGAAAAATCTCATCAGCAACGGAGGTTTTGAAATGGATGCCCAAAGCTGGAACAATGAAAGTGCGATAACAATTAATCCGTACACCAAAAATACAGGAAGTAAAGGAGGCGGAATTACAGAATATACCGCTCCGCAGTGGAAAGGAATCGATCAGACCTTCAGTATTCCTAAAAATACAGCAGCGATCGAAGTTTCTGCATGGCTGAAAGCAGATGGCGTGGAAAAAGGAAAAAGCGACTGGAACAAAGCAGTGGTAATTGCCGAAATTAACGGTAAAGGAGAAAATATTGCCGCTTTGGAAGGAACAACTCCATGGAAGGAATATAAAAAAGTAATTCCGCTAAATAAAGACCGTTCCGGAAGACTTATGATTGCTTTATCCGAATGTACAGGAAGTTTCTATTTTGATGATATTAAAATTACACCGCTTACACAGGAAGATCTTAATAAAATTCAGGAGCAGGAAACCAAAAAATATGAGGTGAAAGTGATTACCGATTCTACTCCGCTGGAAATTGTAACCCTCAGTAATACGGACTTTGAAAACGGACTCGAAAACTGGAGAGGAAACGCTGAAACCACTTCCGAAGAAAAAGTAAAAGGACAGAAAAGCTTAAAACTGTCTTCTTCAAATCCTGTCTGGTTCGGAATAGATCAGATTGCAGATATCCCCGATGGAAGCAAAACACTGGATATTTCTGCATTTGCAAAAACAAAAGACCTGAAACCCGGAAAAAACGACTGGAATAAAGGAGTAATGATCGTAGAATTCACCAAAGACGGAACTGCAAAAACAGGAGACGATCAGCCGGTATTTTTTGTTTCGGACGCGAAAGACTGGCAAAAGTTTTCAAAAACCCTTGCTGTTCCCGCAGGATCTAGAAAATACAGAATTATGCTGGCTCTTTCTGAAGCTACAGGAACTATGTATGTAGATGATATTCAGGTAAAATTCAACAAATAAAAATTTAAAATTAAATAAACATTAGTATGGAACATGACGTAAGACCTTGGGGAGAATATTGGGTACTGGATGACTCAGAAACTCATAAAGTAAAAAGAATACAGGTGAATCCCGGTGGAAGACTATCTTTGCAGTATCATCATAAAAGAGCAGAAGTCTGGACAATTGTTTCAGGAGTCGGAACCATTACCATTGATGAAGACATCAGAGATTACACAGTAGGGCAGGTTGCACAGATTCCTCTTGGAGCACACCACAGAATAGAAAATAAAACTTCCGAGCCCGTTGTTTTTGTTGAAGTTCAGTACGGAACCTACTTTGGAGAAGACGATATTGTAAGAATCGAAGACGATTACAACAGAGCATAAGACCAAAACGACCTTAAATAATTATCGAACACATGCTTCAATACTTATAAAGGTCAATAAAACGTAATCACAAAAGAAAAGAACCATCTTGCTGTTCTTAAATTAATTACAGCAGCCTAAAAGATGATTTCGCTGTTTAATCCGGATAGATTTTTTGCTTCAGGATCTTAATATTTCTTTTGTGATTACCTATACATTTCAAAACAGCTTCAAACACAGGATGATCAAAAATTAATTTTTATCATTAATCTTTATTTACATTTCTTTACTATGAAAATTTTTCCTACAAAATTTTTCTCGTTAGCTTTTCTTTCGGCTTTGTCTTTTGCAAATGCCCAGTTCAGACTATCTGACGAGAAAGCCACACAGGAAACACAGAATCTCTATCAAAATCTGGCAAAAGCACAGAAAAAAGGCTATTTCATAGGACATCAGGACGATTTGGCGTATGGTGTTTACTGGAAATACCAACAGGGAAGAAGTGATGTTAAAGAAGTGGTAAAAGATCATCCCGCTGTGTACGGCTGGGAACTTGGAGATCTGGAGCTGGGAAAAGCAGAGAATCTTGATGGTGTACCATTCGGTAAAATGAAAGAATTCATAAAAGAAGGCTATCGCCGTGGCGGAATTATTACCATAAGTTGGCACTCCAACAATCCCATTACAGGCGGCAATGCATGGGATTTTTCCAATACCTCCATAAAAAGTATTCTGAAAGGTGGAGATAAACATTCCGTTTTTCTATCTTATCTTGATAAAGTTGCCGATTTTTTAGCGGATTTAAAAGACGATAAAGGAATTCCGATTCCTATTCTGTGGAGGCCATTTCATGAACACACCGGAACATGGTTCTGGTGGGGTGCGAAATCGGCTTCAGATGAAGAATATAAAGAATTGTACAGGTTTTCTTTAGATTATTTAAAAAATGAAAAAAAACTGCATCACCTGATTTCAGTTTATAACACCAGCGTTGAATATTCTACCCCTGAAGAATTCCTGAAACGCTATCCGGGAGACAGCTATGTAGATATGATGTCTTTTGACGCTTATCAGAGAGGTTCTGTGGATGAAGGAAAAAAATTTGCAGAAAAACTGGATGTTCTTATTTCAGCAATGAATCAGGCAGCAGAAAAACATAATAAAATTTCAGCCATCGGCGAAATAGGATATAACCAGATTCCGGATTCTGAGTGGTTTACGAAAGTGCTGAAACCTGTTTTTGATAAACACACATTTTCATACGTCCTGTTCTGGAGAAATGCAGGTTTCAAACCGGGAAATAATGAAGTGGAATATTATCTGCCTTTCAAAGGACATCCTTCGGAAAAAGATTTTTTTAAATTCTATAAAGATAAAAAAACACTATTTGAAAAAGAAGCCGGAAAAATGAACCTGTACAAATAATAATGCATAATCCATTAGTAAGATAACAATTAAAATTAAACAGGACTATTTGTAGTTTAAATGATTTTAACAAACAATTTACCAGTGTCTTATGTTGGATAAATTTGAAATTGTTTGAACAGAAATAACAATAAAAAAGGTAAAATGAAATCTTCACGCATTACACTTCTATTCATTTTAATTTCCATATTTACATTTGCAGGAAATCCTGTAAAGGAAATCGGAAATCTTCAGCTTGTGGGAACCCAGCTTTCCGATGCAAAAGGCAAACCTGTGAGGTTAGTGGGAACCAGTTTCGGCTGGAGCAATTTTCATCCCAGATTTTATACCCCGAAAACCGTAAAGTGGCTGAAAGACGACTGGAACGTAAATGTTGTCCGTGCTTCCATGGGAATTGATCCTGAAGGTGCTTATTTGCAAAACCCTAAGGTAAATCTCAAAAGTATAGAAACGGTAATTGATGCTGCCATTAAAGAAGGCATCTATGTAATTATCGATTGGCACGCTCATAAAATTCATACAGAAGAAGCGAAAGAATTCTTTAATACAATATCCAAAAAATACGGCAAATACCCGAACGTGATCTATGAGGTTTTCAACGAGCCTGAAAAACAATCCTGGGAAGAAGTTAAAAGTTATGCGGAAGAAATTGTAAAGACCATCAGAAAAAATGATGCCGACAATATTATTCTCATAGGCTGTCCGGAATGGGATCAAAGAATAGATCTCGTTCAGAAAAATCCCTTAAAAGACAAAAAAAATATCATGTACACCGTGCATTTCTATGCCGGAACTCATGGAAAATGGCTGCGCGACAGAACCGATGAAGCCATAAAATCGGGCATTCCGGTTTTCATTTCAGAATCTGCCGGAATGGAAGCTACCGGAGATGGAAAATTTAATTATCCTGAATGGCATAGCTATTTTAGCTGGATGAATAAAAATAAGCTGAGCTGGATTACATGGTCTGTTTCCGACAAAAAAGAAACCTGCTCCATGCTTCTTCCAACTGCTTCCTCCAACGGAAACTGGAAATTATCCGATCTTAACGAATCCGGAATAATAACAAGAGAATATCTTAAACAGTTTGACGACAGAGGAAACTTTCTTCAGAAATTTTACTGGCACGGAAGAGTGCTTCAGTCTTCTTTTAACGAAGGTAAACTTATTGGTCCCGGATCTTATACCGAATTTCAGTTTACCGGAAATTCCGTAAGTTTCGGATTAAAAAATATTCCTTTCCAAGGCTATTACAACTATGTTTCCATTGAACTGGACGGTAAATATATCGGTAGATTTAAAATAGACAATAACGAGATTAAAAAATTTACTTACAATGTTTCAGACAAAAATCTGAAAGTACACACCATTAAAATCGTAAAGGCAACGGAAGCAGCAATGGGAGAAGTCTATTTTGACGGCAGCGGAATTGATGCTGTCTCTTTTCAGCCGAAACCAGGAAAAAAAATTGAATTTATAGGAGATTCTATTACCTGCGGATTCGGAAATGATGAAAGCGGACTGCCGTGCGGAAAAGGACAGTGGTTTGATCAGCATAATGCGTATTTTGCTTATGGTTCTGTTGCTGCCAGAACTTTGGGAGCAGATTATCTTTTAAGTTCTGTTTCAGGATATGGGATGTATAGAAACTGGAACACAGAGAAATCGGAAGAAAATATTCTGCCCGATGTTTATCCTTATCTTTATCTGAGAACTTCCGAGCCGGAACTTTTCGGAAACGATTATCAGCCTGATCTGGTAAGTATATGTCTGGGAACAAATGATCTGTCGAATGGCGATGGCAAAAAAGAACGTCTGCCGTTCAATAAAGAAAAATTCATCGGAAATTATGTGGAATTCGTTCAGAATATTTACAAAAAATATCCGGACACCAGAGTTGTTTTATTAAACAGTCCGATGGTTTCAGGCGAGAATAATAAACTCCTTGTAGAATGTTTAAATGCCGTGAAAAATTCTTTCAGGAATGATAAAAAACATCAGCCAATCGAAATATTTGAATTTAAGCCAATGACTCCGAAAGGATGCGGATATCATCCAGGTAAAGAAGACGACCAGATAATGGCAAACCAGTTAATTCCTTTTTTACAGAAATACTTACCTTAATTAAGCTTTAATTTATCTCACATGAAATCTATCATAAGTCTTTTCTCTTTATTACTCACGAATCTATTGTTCGCCAACATCAATCTTCCGGCAATGTTTACAGACAATATGGTGTTGCAGCGTAATGCAGAAATCGTTATTTGGGGAAATGCCAATCCAAAAGAAGAAATCACCCTGAAAGCAGATTTTCTCGATAAAGAATACAAAACCGTGACAGGCAATGATGCTGTTTTCAAATTCACCATACCCACAGGAAAAGAAGGGGGACCTTACACCATTACCCTGAAAGGCTACAACGAAGTAAAGCTTAAAAACGTAATGCTGGGTGAAGTATGGCTGATTTCCGGACAATCTAATATGGAATATACGCCGGCTTGGGGAATGAAAGATGCCGATGCAGAAACTGCCAAAGCCAATTTTCCGGACATAAGATTTTTTACCGTTCCGAAACTCTCATCACCCTATCCACAGAATAATTTCTTTGGAAGCTGGGTTTCCTGCAATCCCGAGACCATGAAAAACTTCAGTGCGATAGGCTATTTCTTTGCCCAAAAAATACAGGAAAACCTCAGCGGTGTTCCGGTAGGAATTATTTCTTCCGCATGGGGAGGAAGTGCAGCAGAATTATGGGCTCCGGAACAGGTATTCCGCCAAAATCCTCGGTTAGCAGACAATTACAAAAAGCTGGGAAGTTCAGAATATTATCCTACGCAGATGAGCGGAGCGTACAATGCAATGATTTTCCCTCTGAATCCGTATAAAATAAAAGGCGCACTCTGGTATCAGGGTGAAACCAATACAGGAAATGCCGAAGGATATACAGACTTGCTTTCTTCCATGATACAATCCTGGAGACAGGCAAGAGGAGAAGAATTTCCTTTTTACATCATTCAGATTGCCAAATATACAGGTTGGGGCGATACTACCGTTAAAATTCAGAATTCCCAGAGAATAGTTTCAGAAACCGTTAAAAATTCAGGTCTTGTCATTACCTCAGATCTCGACAGAACAGACGACATTCATCCGAAAAATAAAAAGCCGGTCGGGATAAGAATGGCAAATCTTATTCTGAAAAATGTATACGGCAAAAATAACGGTCTTGTAGAAAGTCCGAAGCTTAAAAACGTAGAATACAAAGGAAATAAAGCTATTTTATCTTTTGATTTTGCAGACGGATTGCATTTTAAAGATAAAGAATCAACACTTTTTGAAATTGCAGGAACAGATGGAAAATTTTCTCCGGCAGCCGCAGTGATAAAAGGGAATACCATTATTTTAGAATCCAAAGAAGTGAAAAGCCCTGTTCATGTAAGATATGACTGGAGCAACACCGCGGTTCCTGATTTATTTAATAAGTCTGAATTGCCCGCTTCCAGTTTTTCAACCGAAAAATAAAACAGAAAAATTCATAGAGTCAGAACTTTAACTGAAAAATTTTAAAAACACCAGATATTTCTTTTATATTGATTGAATTTTAAAAACGGACATTCATAAATTGTGATGATAAATTTTTTACCGTTAAAAAATATTTGAGTTTTTATCTCAGAATCTTACGTTAAAATTAAAGATCATAATCAACAAAGAATAATCAAAAATAAAATGAAAATAACCCAAATAGTAATTATCTCCATAATAAGCATCATTACAGTGAACACAGTCAGCGCACAGCAAAAACTTAACCCCGAAACAGAAAAGAAGATCGATGTTCTGATGTCTAAAATGACACTGGAAGAAAAAGTAGGGCAGATGAATCAGTACAACGGTTTCTGGGATGTTACGGGACCTGCTCCCGTTGGAGGAAGTGCTGAAGAAAAATATGAAAATATAAAAAAAGGACTGGTAGGATCTATGCTTACCGTTCGCGGAGTAAAAGAAGTAAAAGCAGTTCAGAAGATCGCTGTTGAACAGACAAGACTCGGCATTCCGCTAATTATTGGTTTTGATGTTATTCACGGATATAAAACGATTTCGCCGATTCCTTTGGCAGAAGCGGCAAGCTGGGATCTCAAAGCCATCGAAAAATCTGCGGAAGTTGCTGCCTCAGAAGCTGCCGCCTCCGGAATCAACTGGACATTCGGTCCCATGATGGATATTTCCAGAGATGCAAGATGGGGAAGAGTGATGGAAGGAGCCGGAGAAGACCCTTTTTTGGGAGGAAAGATTGCCGCAGCGCGTGTAAAAGGCTTTCAGGGAGATAACACCTTCAAATCTCCGTTAAGAATCGCGGCCACCGCAAAACATTTTGCAGCGTACGGTTTTGTAGAAGCCGGACTGGAATACAATGCCGTGGAAATCGGAAACAATACTTTATTCAATCAGGTGTTGCCGCCTTTCAAATCCGCAGTAGACGTGGGAATAAGAAGTGTGATGAATTCATTCAATACCATCAATGGAACTCCTGCAACAGCCGACAGATATCTTCTGAGAGATGTGCTGAAAAACAAATGGAATTTTTCCGGTTTTGTGGTATCAGACTGGGCTTCTATCCGTGAAATGATTTCATGGGGATTCTCAAAAGACGAAAAAGCAGCGGCAAAATCTGCCGTAGAAGCAGGAACCGATATGGATATGGAAAGCGGAATTTATCTGCCGTACCTCATTGATCTGGTGAAACAAGGAAAAGTTAAAGAAAGTTTTGTAGATGATGCCGTAAGAAGAATTCTTCGCGTTAAATTTGAACTGGGACTTTTCGATGATCCTTATCGTTTTCTCGATGAGAAGCGTGAAAAGGAAACAATTGGAAGCACTGCAAACCATGAAGCCGTTCTGGATATGGCAAAAAAATCCATTGTTCTTCTTAAAAACGAAAAAAATCTTCTTCCGCTTAAAAAATCAGGACAAAAAATCCTCCTTCTGGGTTCTTTGGCAGAAAGTAAAAATTCCCCTCTCGGTAGCTGGAGAATTGCAGCAGACAACAATACCGCAGTTTCTGTTCTGGAAGGTATGAAAGCCTACAAAGGCAATCAGCTTAATTTTGTGGAAGGATCAAAATTAACAACCTCCGAACCTACTTTCCTTACCGAAGTGAATTACAATACCACGGACAGAAAAGGGCTGGAAGAAGCAAAAAATGCTGCAAAAAATGCCGATGTTGTTGTGATGGTTTTAGGAGAACACGGATTTTCGTCCGGAGAGGCAAGAAGCCGAACAAACATCGATTTACCCGGACTTCAGGAAGAATTTTTAAAAGAAATTTTTAAAGTAAATCCCAATATCGTACTCGTTTTAAACAATGGAAGACCTTTAACCATCAATTGGGCTTCAGAAAATATACCTGCCATTGTAGAAGCGTGGCATTTGGGAACACAGGCAGGAAACGCCGTTTCGCAGGTTCTTTACGGAGATTACAATCCAAGTGGAAAATTGCCGATGACATTCCCAAGAAACGTAGGTCAGATCCCTGTTTATTACAATCATCTTAATACCGGAAGACCTTTTGATAAAGATAAAAATGTGTTCTGGAGCCATTATTCCGATGTAGAAAAAACACCGCTTTATCCGTTCGGATTTGGATTGAGTTACACAAAATTTGAATATTCCGATTTAAAAATTAATAAAAAGTTGTTTTCAAAAGGAGAAAACATTCAGGTCACTTTTACCCTTAAAAATACAGGAAAATACGATGGAAAGGAAGTGGCTCAGTTGTATCTTCAGGACGAATCTGCTTCCGTTGCAAGACCTGTAAAAGAACTAAAAGGCTTCCAGATCGTAGAACTGAAATCCGGCGAAAGTAAAAAGATCACCTTTAATTTAACTGAAAAAGAACTCGGTTTCTATGATAATTCCGGAAACTTTATTGTAGAAGAAGGAGCATTTAAAGTAATGGTAGGCGGAAACTCGGAGATTGTAATTTCGGAGGAATTTGGTCTGGAGTAAAAAAGTTTTGTAAAAAAGATTCCTTTTTTAAGCGTAAACTTATTTAAACTATTTCATAATTAACCATAAAAGGCAAAAAAGACAATGTTAAAGCGAATTTCTATAATAATCGAAGCGCTCAAAAGAATAAAATCAAAGATTTTTAAAAACTATGGAGACCTTTTCATTTATAGTGATCAGCTTTAAATAAAAGTTTAGTCATCTTTTGTGATTAAATAAAAAGTTTAAACAGTATAAAAAATCGAAGTTGGCAGATTCCGCTTCGATTTTTTATTTTCATACAAAGAGATCAGCAAAATATCTTTAGCATCAAAACCAAAAACGATTTACTTATATTTGCCCTGCAAAGCAAATTCAAATGTTCAGAAAAGTAACCCTTGTTTTTATCCTTGTCTTTTATGCGGCCTTTTGTCCGGCTCAGCAGCTTCGGCCGTCAAAATCATCTGAGATTTACCGCGAACTCAAAACCCTTAAACATCTGCCAAAAGTGTTATACCTTGCCGCTCACCCTGATGATGAGAATACAGGATTACTTTCATGGCTGGTTAACGATCAAAATGTAGAAACAGGCTATTTGTCTTTAACCAGAGGCGATGGAGGGCAGAATTTATTGGGAACAGAGCAAGGTGCTGCACTGGGATTAATCAGAACGCATGAGCTTTTAGAGGCTAGAAAATTAGACGGTGCTCAACAGTTCTTTACCCGCGCGATTGATTTCGGATTCTCTAAAAATACCACAGATACTTTTAAACAATGGAATGCAGACAACATTACAGCAGACGTTGTCTGGGTGATCCGTACATTCCGTCCGGATGTCATTATTTGTCGTTTTCCGCCTACCGCTGCGGCAGGACACGGACAACACGCGGCTTCGGCTGTGGTTGCCGAAAAAGCTTTTAAACTGGCAGGTGATAAAACCGCTTTTCCGGATCAATTGAAATACGTTAATGTTTGGCAGCCAAAACGTGTGTTGTGGAATACATTCCGGTTTGGTGCAGTGAATACAACCGCTGAAAATCAACTGAAAATTACCGTTGGACAATACGATGCGCAACTCGGAATGGGTTATGGTGAACTGGCAGGACTCAGCAGAAGTTTACACAAAAGTCAGGGTGCAGGAACACAATCTGTTGCCGGAATAAAGACTGAATATTTTTCCCACGTTATCGGAGATCCTGCAAAATCGACACTTTTTGACGGTATCACTAAAACATGGACTTCACAGGGAAATGCTGACATTGACCAATCACTGGATCAGATTATTTCAAATTTTAATTTCAACAATCCGGATCTCAGCTTACCTGCTTTGCTTGCATTACGAAAAAAGATTATGGCGCTGAAAGATGCAGAGCTGAAAAAAGATAAAATTAAATCTCTTGACCAGATTATTTTAAGCTGCGCCGGATTCATGGGGGAAGTAGTGACCAATCAGGCTGAAGCGGTTGCAGGAAATCACTATCAATTCAAATTAAATATTATTTCAAGAGCTTCCAATCCTGTTGTATTAGAAAATGTAAAATGGCTGAATCAATCTGAAAGTTTCAACAGAAATCTTTCAAAAGATTCTTTAATTACCATTCAGCATGATATTCAGATTCCATCCGATGCAGCACTTACGGAACCTTACTGGTTGTCAAAACCCGCTACGAACGCGGCAACTTTTTCAGTTCCGAATGATACGTTAATCGGTTTGCCGGAAGCAGAATCTCCACTGAATGTCTGGGTGGATTTAAAAATCGGCTCGGAAAAGTTTCAGGTTAAGCTTCCTTTATCGTTCAAAAAATTAGATCCCGTAAAAGGTGATGTGGTAGAAGCTTTGCGCATTGTTCCTGCTCTGGAACTGAAATTTACGCAGCCGCTTTATTTAGCAAAAGAAAATGAAGATCTACATTTGAGCGTAAATGTTAAAGTTAATTCAGATAAACCATTCAGCAATGGTAAAATTAATCTGATGTACAACGGAGAACAATTAGGCAGTACAGATGTCAATTCATTCAATGGAAAAGAAACAACCATCAATTATGTAATTCCCAAAAATAAACTCAGCAAAATAAATGCATCCCGTTTACAATTGGATGCTAATTTTGTCGCAGATGGAGCTATTTACAATAAAAAGCAGGTATTAATTCAATATCCGCATTTACCTTCCCTGCAATATTTTGCACCTGCAACGGTAACCGTAATGAAAGGTGACATTCAGTCAAAGGTTAAAAAAGTAGGATATATAGAAGGTGCAGGAGATTTTATCCCTGAATTTCTGAGAATTGCGGGGATTCAGGTTGATGTTCTGAAAGACGAAGATTTTTACAGCGGAAACGGCAGCCAAAACAAACTGGCTCAATATGATGCCATAGTATTGGGAATTCGTGCCAATAACACAGAGAAAAAGCTCGGTCGCTGGATGCCTTTTTTATGGTCTTATGTAAAAGCCGGAGGAAATCTGGTGATGCAGTACAACACCAATCAGGATACAACCGTCGATCAATTGGGAATCTACAATTTCCGTATTGCCACAAGTAAACGCGTTACTGAAGAAAATGCAGAGGTTACATTTTTAAATCCGAATCATAAATTACTAAACTTTCCGAATAAAATTACTCAAAATGATTTCAAGGATTGGGTACAGGAACGCGGCGCGTATTTTCCGGATCAGTGGGATTCTGCTTATGAACCTCTTTTTGAAATGCATGACACCGGTGAAGAGCCTTTGCAGGGATCTACTTTATATGCCCCATACGGAAAGGGGAATTTTATTTATACGCCGTTGGCATTTTTCAGGCAGTTGCCTGCGGGAAATGTTGGGGCCGCACGTTTATTTTTAAACTTTTTATCTGCACAGAAAAACTGATGAACAAGCCTCTTAAAAATTGGAATACATGGTACATTTTACTGGCGCTCGCTTTGGTAGTGCAGATCGCTTTTTATTATTGGTTTACTAAATTCTGGGCATGAGTACTATAGATTGGGCAGTTCTTATTTGTACACTGGTTGCAGTGGTTGTGTACGGCGTATTCATCGGGCGTGGACAGAAAAGCAACGAATCTTACCTGAAAGCAGACAATAAAATGCCTTGGTACATTGTGCTTTTGGGGATTATGGCGACTCAGGCAAGTGCCATTACCTTTCTTTCGGCGCCGGGACAGGCTTATACAGACGGAATGCGTTTCGTGCAGTATTACTTTGGGCTGCCTTTGGCGATGATTGTGATCTGTATTACGTTTATCCCGATTTTTCAGCGGTTAAATGTGTATACGGCTTACGAATATTTAGAAAACCGTTTTGATAAGAAAACAAGGGTACTTACTTCACTGCTTTTTCTTTTTTCGAGAGGTTTGTCTACAGGAATCAGCATTTATGCGCCGAGTATCATCTTATCCAGCGTTTTAAACTGGAATATTTACCTGACGAATGTTTTAACAGGCGGAATTCTATTGATTTATACCTATGTTGGCGGAGCAAAAGCCATTGCGCACACCCAAAAACTACAGTTTCTCATTATTCTGGGAACCATGGCTTTTGCAGGATATTTACTTATCGAAAATATGCCGAATGGAATTGGTTTTAAAGATGCGCTTTATCTCGCGGGAAAATCAGGAAAGCTGAATGTCATCACCACAGAATTCGACTGGAAAGACAAATACAATATCTGGAGCGGATTAATTGGCGGTTTTTTTCTAGCATTGTCTTACTTCGGGACAGACCAGAGTCAGGTTGGGAGATATATTACGGCGAAAGACAATACCAATGCAAAAATGGGCTTGCTGCTGAACGGACTGGTTAAAATTCCGATGCAGTTTGCAATTCTTTTAATTGGGGCTTTGCTTTTCGCATTCTTTTCTCTGAAACCGGCTCCGATTTATTTTAACGAGCGTTCTTATCAGCATTTAAAGGAAACGAAACCTGAACAGGCAGCGGTTTTTGAAAAAGAACATCAGGATTTGCAGGCAAAAATTAATGCAGAATCGAAGGAAATTTTACAGTTAAAACAAAACAACTCTTCCCAGCTTGAAACAAAAATTCAGGATTTTAAAAATACGCAGTCTCAGGTAAAAGCACTTCACGGAAGGGTAGAAGAAGCCATCAATCAGTCAAACTTTAATGCCGAGAAAACGGATACCAATTATATTTTCCTGTATTTCGTGAAAAATACGTTACCTGTTGGAATGATCGGGTTGCTGTTTGCCGTTATTTTCCTTGCCAGTTGGGGTTCCATTTCGGCGGCACTGAATTCTCTTGCTGCGTGTTCCCTAAAAGATGTTCATCTGATCTTTAAAAAAGAAATTCCTGATGATACCACTGAATTAAAATACAGCCGACTTCACACATTAGCGTGGGGAATTTTCTCCATCGGAGTCGCGATGTTTGCCACGCAAATGGGTTCTCTTATTGAAGCGGTGAATGTATTGGGTTCCCTTTTCTACGGACCGATATTGGGGATTTTCCTTGTCGCTTTTTACTTTAAAAAAATCAACGGGGCGAATGTATTTATTGCTGCTATTTTATCTGAAATTGCCGTGATTGCCGTTTATCAGTTCGATATTGTTTCCTTCCTTTGGCTTAATGTGATCGGCGCAGCAGCGGTGATTGTATTTTCTGCAATCGGGTTACTGTTTTATAAACCGAAAGCAGTAAATTCGTAAACGGAGAATAGAATTTCTTTAGAACACTTGTTGGAAAACGCAAAAGACGCAAGATTTTTATTCGTCTCAAATTTTTAAGGCGCAAGAAAATCGAAGATTTTCAATAAGGATGGATGCTTCATTTTATCGTAGATAAAATCTTTGCGCCTTAAGACAAGATTGTATTTAATATATTTTGCGCCTTTGCGATAATTATAGCTATTAAGTTGAAACAATTTTAATCATAAAAATAAACAGACAAATAATAGTATTATGAAAACAATTTTTAAATCGGCTACGGTTCTTGTGGCTGCCATGACGCTTTCGGTAAACGCTTTTGCACAGGACACCAAAAAACCGGCAAGTCCTCCTGCAACGGCAACCGGAAAGATTAATGATGCCAATATTACGATCGCTTACAGCAGTCCTTCTGTTAAAGGGCGCACCATTTGGGGAGGTTTGGAACCGTATGATCAGGTTTGGCGTGCGGGAGCCAATGAAGCCACCACTTTTGAAACGGATAAAGATATTACCGTTCAGGGTAAAAAACTTCCTGCCGGAAAATACAGCTTTTTCTTAATTCCTAAAGAAAGCGGAACATGGACTGCCATCTTCAACAAGGAGGCAAAACAGTGGGGCGCCTACAAATACGAACAGGCAAAAGATGCTTTACGGGTAGACGTAAAAACAAAAGCACTGCCTGCAAAACAGGAAACTCTGGTTTACAAAATAAATAAGAACGGATTTTCGATGGATTGGGATCAAATCTCGGTTCCTGTGGAGATCAAGTAAGTTTGAATTTGAAATTTGAAATCCCGAGTTTTCGGGATTTTTTTTTTGATTTATATCATAAAGTAATCAAATAGAATATTATTGCTTTTAGTCTGTTTTCGAATTAAATGGCTTTTGCTATTTAAGTAACTTAAGTTATTTCAAAAAGGAATTAACTAAATGAATTTCTTCTAGCTTTTTATTTAAATCCAATTTTCAATTAATCTAATTGTTTTATTGTCTGGTTCATTAGCTTTATCTATGGAAGAAATATCAACCATAATGGGTATTTGTAGGCATTGTCCAGCAATTATGCAAGTACCAGTCGGCAAAATGGGTAATGATTCAAAAGAAA
Organism: Chryseobacterium sp. C2(2020); assembly: GCF_014218915.1. Taxonomy (NCBI): domain Bacteria; kingdom Pseudomonadati; phylum Bacteroidota; class Flavobacteriia; order Flavobacteriales; family Weeksellaceae; genus Chryseobacterium; species Chryseobacterium sp. C2(2020). Next base: position 33,045 of record NZ_JACLCT010000008.1, on the reverse strand, counting down.
CTTTATCTAAATATGATACAGTCCTCTCAACGGCAATAATATCGTTATTATTGATTAAACGGTGTAAAATGAAATTATGCAGTTGTGAAATAATAGTTGCAGAAATATCTGAAGGCCTTTGACTGGCTATTGTCATGAAAACACCAAATTTTCGTCCTTCTTTTATTATCTCCTCAAATGTTTCTAATCTATAGTCTTTCCATGTTTCACTTTCTCTTTCGGAAATATATGAAAGAATATTGTGAGCTTCATCAACTATTATATTTAAGGATTTTTCTTTTTTTCTATTGTGTTTTTTATGTTCCGAGTAAAGTTTTTGTGACACAAGTAGAGGAATCATTTTCTTAATATGGGTGTTGGTTTTATGTAAATTAATAACACAAAAAAAGTTATCATTCCAAAAGTCTTCTTCATCTAAATTATCTACAACTTTAATCACAGCATCAATATCTTTATGAAAACTTTTTAGCTTATTTATTACAGGAGAAATGTGTTCGTTTGTAGCTCTATTACTAAAGATATCATGTATTAATTGTAAATAAAGGAAATGTACAATTCTTGAAATAAAGTCTTCGCTAAATTCATATCGATTTACTTGTTGATAGAGTAATGTATCTTCTATACTTTCTGGGTTACTTCGTAAATATGTGCCGTCAAATACAAATTCGCCAAATTTATTGTTGAAATCAACATCGCTCGCTAAATCAATTTCTATATTATCGTCGTCGTATTGCGGAGGTAAAATTTCCCTAAAATAATCGAGGAGTAGCTCAGCTTTAATTTTATCAGCCATTTTATATACATCTTTGACCCTTTTTCTAAGGATATTCTGAAAATATTCTAAAGCATCTTCTGAACTGAAAATATTTTTATAAAACTCTAAGGTTCTTGCTACAAATGGTTTTTGCGTCTTTTCCGTTGCATTTGCAATTATACTAAACAAATCTTTATCAAGTAAATCACTTTCATGAAAAATCAGTTTATCCTTCTTTTTTATAGCACGAGTATTTAAATTATAAACTTTTTTTTGTTCAATTATACTATATTTTGATTCATACTCTCCGTTAAAATCAAATAAGAGAAATTTTGCATTTTTTTTAAACTTTTCTTCATGCTTAAATTTCATGAAAAGTTCATAGTATATTTTTGCCAAAGTATATGATTTACCACTTCCAGTGTTTCCAAAAATACCTATATGGCTGGCAAAAAGTTCATTGATGCCAATTTCTACATTTTGATTGGGTTCATGAGTTAAAGTACCAATATTCAATGGTAAATCAGCTTTTCCTACAAATTGATGTACATCTTGGAATTCTTTTTTATCTAATAGAAAACATTCGTTATTAATTAGAGGAAGCTCCTTAATACCCCTTTCAAAGCCACGTCTTGTAAAGAAGCCTAAGAGTTTTACAATTAAAATTCGTTTAATTTTCTTTTTTTCATTTGTATAATCCTTACTAGAAAAATTAGAATCTTCATATATATATTCACCATCAACCTTGCCGATAATACGATTAAATCCTTTTGTAATTTTAATATAGCTATTTACCGAAATATTTCTAATTATTTCACCATTGTACAATAAATGTGAACTATTCTTACTTTTATCGACTTCAATTTTTATCGTTCTACCTTCAACTGAAACTACTTTGCCAACTCTGAAAATAGAATCTTTTTGTAAATCTTTTTCCATTCCTACAAACAATTAATATAATCCAGCATTTTTTTAAAGATGGTTTCGTTGATAAGATTAAGATTAAAATTGTCAATCTCATTTAATAATTCCACATTATGAAAATCTTTTAAATCAATATTATCCAATTTAAGATTATTAACTATATCAGTTGCACTTTTGGTATAAGAAGAAATAAAAACTTTTAGAGTAGGATTAGATCTTATGGCTCGGAAAGTAATATCTCGGATATGCTCGTCTGCCATTGAAAATCCGAAAATAAATAAGACACTATTTTCTTTTTCTAGTTCATTAGCATAAAGCCTCAACATTTCATAATATGATTTGTTGAATGTAGTATCTTTGAATTTTGCTTTTGTTGGATTTACAACTTGTAGCATTTCATATGCTGCAATGAAATCTGTAGTATCTACAATTGTTGCTTTTTCTGCTGCTTTAACAATCTCTTTAAAGGGAATGCTTTTTTTGTATTTATTCCAATAATCGTTATCTAGCTTAATTATGTCTAAAAATTTAATTTTATTGTACTCTTCTTCAATTGAATAAATTGTATCAATATCATTAAACATTAATTGATTGTCCTGAAGTTTCCATGTTATTGATCCATGTATTTTTAGTAGATTATAAACAGGGATTTCAGCAATGTTATCATAATGAAGACTTTTTTGATAAAAAGATTTTTTAAAATTACTTAAGCTAAAAGTCTTCTTGAAAACACCATTAAAACCATCGTTATAATGAAGATTTAGATCTTCGATCACTTTTTCTAAAAATATATCAATATTTGTTGTAAATAAGTTAGTTTGTTTATTTACTGTATTACTCCTTCTTAAATAGACTATTTGATTAATTAATCGAAGAAAATCCTTGTAACCTTTGTAGGTATTCTGAAGCTTTTCAGTATCATTTTTTGGTGCTGAAATTAACTCATCTTTAATTGACGCTGCATCATATAACATTATATTTTTCTGCATTGCAACAACAAAGTAACTTGCATATAAACTCGCTTTAATGTATTCTCTTAGATCTGCTTTTAATGAAGTATCATTTTCTAATTCAGTGAGCCAAATTTCAATATTTCCTAAAGTTCCAAAAAAAGGATTTGAAAGGCCTGAACCAATCAAAAAATTTAGATTACAATCTTGAACAATGTTTTGCCAAATTTTTATCTTTTCTTCAAAGGGATTCGAGGTTATACTCATTTTTTACTGTTATTTACTTTGTATCATTCAGAGTTAATCTTACTAGTTCAGAGAAAGATTTTATCAAAATATAGAATAATTTAATAGGTATTCTTATTGTTTTCCACAAACAAAAATAAAAATCGCTAGAAGATTTTCAATCAGTAATTTCCCTGAAATTTTTAAATAATTGTCTCTGATGCGTAAAGTCTCTTGACTTCAATAGTTTTAATGCTAACAAAATAATTTCCTTAACAATAAGAATTAAGTTTAGATTAATCCCAAAGCTGATGAAATTTTCAACGAATATTATCAAAAAAAATTAAATGAATAAATTCTTTTAATAAAAATCCCAACAAAAGCTGGGATTTAGTTTAAGATATGGTTTATTTACCTTGCTGTTTCTTTGGTGGTTTTAAAGAAGGGGTATTTCCCGGTGTTTCTTTATTATCACGTTGTCGTTTATCTGGTTTCCCAGTTGATTCAGCTATTCTTTTTGGTCCTGGTTTAAGTGCCATAATATTAATATTTTATTGTTAACTAAATCAAATTTATAATTAATGATTGATATTACCTTACGGCTTTCCGTAAACAACAAAAAAATCCCAACTCTCGTAAGGATTTATTAGCAAGTTTGATATGTTTTTAAATATTTCAATACCAAAGCGTTCAATTTTATTTATTAAAATGTATATTTTAAAGTTGTAGTAATTATTTAATTCTACCAAAAATTTTTCTTGCATCAATTTCTAAGTTCTTGTAAAATAATTCTTTTTCAGCAGTAAGTTTTTCTTCTAAATCAAAAGATTCTTTAATTATAGATAATATAAAATCCAATGGTTTAAGAATGAATAATTCATTATAATCAATGCTTAATGATTGGCTTACTCTATATAGAATTTTCCAACTTGTAGAATGCTCATACCTTTCTAATCGACCTATTGTTGTTTTATTAGATCCAATTAGAAGTCCAAGATTTTCTTGTGATAATTTTTTTCTAAGTCTTTCTACTCTGATTATACAACCTATCTGTAAACCTAATGCGTCAATTTCTTCATTACTATATTCTTGCATACAGTAAAATTTGAAATATTAGATAAAATTATTCGATACAAATTTGTATCGAATGTGAAGTTTTTTATTACATTTGTAGAATAAGTTATATAAGCAACCCCAAAAAACAATAAAAACACAAAACCATTTTCGTATGAAAAAGAACAGCATAGACTTTGAATCCCGCTTTTGGTGCGGTCGGAAGAAACATTCTGCGCTTTCGCTGATGGAAGTATTTTTCCAGTTTCATGATTTGGTAATTGCCAAAAAACATTTAAATCTCATCATGCAATACGCCGCACAGCGCCAAACACGAATTCCGGAAGATGCTTCCGTTGTCTTTTATTTTCACCAGTCGCTCCGGTCGTTTATTCGTGCAGCATATTCCCTTAGAAACGATCGCGGAAAATGGCTGGTTCATGAACTTTCGGAACACAAAAATCCGATGTTACAGGGATCACTGTCGGAAAAAGAATACCGCGATCCGGCAAAAGTTTTCCGGAAAGCTTTTAAAAAATACCGTCTTGTGGAATTCGAAGAGTTTCTGTCGGAAATCGTGTATTTCTCGCTCGGAAAGTTCAACAATGTACCGGAGCGCAATATCGTAGATCCGTATTTGCACCTCATCAAAATACTCGATGCAGCATGGCTCATTCTGGATCGTAAAAACAACAGGGAAAAAATCCTGCATAAAGAGGAATCAATCGCTGAACTTCAGCCATGATCAGAATTGGTTTTAACCTGAGTTCGGGATATTTCTTCTTAAACGCACTATTAAAAAAGAGACTCAAACAAGGATTCAGCTTTTAAGATATAGAAAGGCGAAAAACTTATCAAAGGAATATTTTATTGAATATCCGTTAAATAACCTATTACTATGCACTGATATGAAAATCAATTATTTATAACAGGCACTTCGACAAGCTCAGTGTGATACCTCTAATACTAAACACTTGATTTCTAGCGATGTCAAGCTGAGCCTGTCGAAGTTTTAGGTTAATAAAAGGACAATCAAAAATATTTTTGTCTTTTTTAAATAAACGAAATGCTTTTTTGTTTAGCTTACCAACTTTCAATAAGGGAAAAAATCTTTTGTTTTTTTTGTGACAGATTAATATGATACTATAAATCAATTATTTAATCTGTTTCTTGTCCCGAACTGAGGTTGTTTTGATTAAAGATAGAAGGCAATTCGGTAATAAAATTTACAAAAAAACACTTCCATTATTGTATGAAAGTGTTAAATGTAATCAGGCTTTTAATTTCTAAATTGTTTTCAGGTACAATTCCTGCAATTCCTCCGCCGAAAAAGCTTTTGAAGGAAGATGCTGTACCAGTTCGCCCTGCTTCATGATCCCGATATTGGTAGCAACACTTACCGCATTGAAAATATCGTGGGTTGCCATTAAAATGGTTCTGCCTTCGTTTCCTAACTGCCTTACAATTTCGGTAAATTCTGCGGTGGCAATCGGATCCAGTCCGCTTGTAGGTTCGTCCAGAAGAAGAACTTTGGCGTTTTTGGCGAGTGCAATGGCAATTCCTACTTTCTGCCGCATCCCTTTCGAATAACCACCCAAAGGTTTTTCGTGGGCAGTTTCCTGCAATCCGGTACGTTTCAGCAAAGCGGAAAGTTCATTTTTATCATAATTAAATCCGGCAATCTTCGAGAAAAAATCAAGGTTTTCAATTCCTGTAAGATTGGGATAGAGCAATACCGTTTCCGGGATATAAGCCAGGTGTTTTTTAATCTTTTCAGGATGATCTTTTACGGATATATTATGGATGAAAGCATCTCCCGAAGTGGCTTTAATTAAACCCAAGAGGATATTGATGGTGGTGCTTTTTCCTGCGCCGTTCTGCCCGAGAAGAGCGAAGATTTCACCTTCCTGAATTTCGAGATCAAGAGATTTTAAGGCTGTAAAATCGTTGTATTTTTTATGGAGATTAATGGTTTTTAACATAGCTTTCTGAATTTGATGTGTGAAAGAATTAACAATAAAGAAATAATTATAAAATAGGGAAGAAATACACCTGCAAGATTTATTTTCCCTTCATCTGTAAAGGTTTTTACGGTTTGCTTCGTCCAGTCGATGGTGTTTCCGTTTACCTTTTTAAAGATGGACGGATAGAAATACAGCCTCTGTTTTTCGTGAAATTTTTTCAGACCTTCGGCGTAATTCAGTTGGTTTTCCATTCCTGTTTTTGCAACTTCGCTTTGTACAAGCTGCGTCTGGATATTGGGTAAAAGATAGCCCAAATAAACTGCTGCCTTGTTTCTGTAAAGCTTTTTTTCCTGATATTGTCTGGAAGATTTTTCAGATTCCACATCTGCCATATGCTGCATTGCGTAATACCATGTGTAGGAAAAGCTGCTGTTTTCGGCAACGGTATATTGCCTGAACTGCGGATAGATCTTATGGAATTTCTGCATCGTAGGAATTTTTGCTTCGTCCCATTTATTATGATAGCCTTCGCGCTGTTCAATTTGCGCCTGCAAACCTTCTTTTATCGGAATAAGTTTCTGAATCAGCATATTTCCTGTCATCGGAACAATAAAATTCATTCCCATCCAGAAAATAACCAAAGCCAAAGCATTCCACGAAGACGATTTCTGGTAACCGATGATCCATCTGCAAAGTGCAAACCAGAAAACCAGATAGAGTAAACCCGCTAAAGTGAAAATAATAAAAGCTGAATCTACCGGAATATGAATATAGACCACAGCAACAATCAACAATAAAAAGTAAACCGAACTTACCGCCATTAGACGGATTAATAATTTAGCATCAATAAGTTTTCTCAGATTTTCACTTTGTACCGAAAGCAGTTTCCAGGTTCCTTTTTCCTGATCTTCGGAAATAAGATTGTAGCAGAACGCAATAATGACCAGCGGAAAAAGAAAAACCAGAACAAAAGAAAAATCGAAATTTCCTACTGCCGCATTGGCGGGATTAAAAAAATCTGAGTTGTTTTTTTGCTCCTCCAGATTTCTTATCGTGACTCCTTGAATAGAAGGGTTTAAATCTCTTAAGCCAATATTTAAAGCAGCTAATTTGGGCATTTCATTCACCAGATTAAACTTTACGTAGTACAGCAAAAGACCGATATCGTCGCTGTGTAATGCCACATTTTTATCAATGCTGTTTTTTTGATATGCCGCACTTTTTGCGATGATATCTTCATTCCTGTCGAGAAATTTTTTACCGGTGTACAAAGAACTCAAACCTGCAAAAAGCAGAATCAACAAAGAAATAAGGTAGGCTTTGTTGCGGTAAAACTGTTTATATAAATAATGATTCATTAGATTAATTTTAAATTTTTAGCACTTAGCTCAATCATTAAAACACAGGCTAAAAGCCAGAAAATAATCGCTGCAAGAGAAAGAAACTGATGGCTTAAACTTTCTTTCAGTGAGGTAAATTCATACCGGAAATCGGGAAATTTCTGCCAGTTTTCGTGTCCTACAGCGGCTGGTTTTTCGCCTTCCTTCGGTTTAATGTTACTAATGTGTTCAATCTGCAGATCATTCATCTGCTGCGCAAGTTTGTAACGATAGCTTTCTGCCTGATTCTGAAATTGCCGGTACGCAAAATAATCTGTTCCGGAAGCCGTCATAGACAGGTTTTTAATTGCCATTACAGGATTGATGAAACCAAAAATCTCATTCAGTTTCTGCTGCTGCTGATATTGGTTCTGGAGTTTTTTCAAATGGTCAACATAAAGTTTTGCGCTTATTCTTTCACCTTCTTTCATCACAATTCCACCGTAATTAACAGGAAGTTCGTCGGTGGTTTTTACATTGTATTTTGCTAATAAAGAATCTTTAATATGTTTAAAATGCGGGTCGTCGGGATTATGACTGTCGCCGATTTTCAAAACATCTTCTTCCACCTGAGTTTCAAACGCAATTCTGGATGGGGTAGGGTAAAGATTTTGTGCTGCAAACTGAATTCCTTTCGGCAGGAAAATGACCAGAACGAGCCAGGAACCGATTAAACTGATTAAAGCTGATGAAGAAGCTTTGCTTTGGGCAGAAATTAAAACAGTTAACGTACTGAAGAAGAAATAATAGATCATGTACGCCGGAAAAATTACCCCTGTTCTTGATAAAATATCTGAAAAATCAGAATCTTCAGTCCAGATTCCCATCAGTAAAACCACAGGAATCACCGGAATTAAAAATACCAGAGAAAACTGCCAAAGCCCGAGAATCTTTCCCCATAAAATAGCTTTTGGAGAAGCCCCCTGAACAGTCAGGATTTTCAGTGTAGCATCTTCTCTTTCACGAACAATGAGCCCGAAACCGAGAAATAATATAATTAGAGGAACGATTGCCTGAAGAATAAATGCCGAACTGAAAGCCCCGAAACGGACAAGTATTCCCGAACTTCCGGCTTCAGAAAGATTGGCGGTATTCTGTTTGTGTGCTTCAAGGAAAATTACATTTCCCAGATAATCATCCAGACCATTATCAAAAATACTCAGCGGATGCCCGATCCTGAAAACCAGATAGCCGTAATGTGCCATTCTGTGAGGATGTTTATCGGGTCTGTGTTCCCAGTTTTCACGTGTTTCTTTGCGGTATTCTTTTACTTTAGAATAGTTTTCTCCATATTTTGTAAATCCTATTCCTATGCTTAGAAAACAAAACAGGAGAACGGTAACCACAATGAGCAGGTTTTGTCTGCTTTTAAATAAATCCTGTCTGGTTTTTCTTACTATTAGTTTCAGGTGTGAAAAAGCCATTGTTTAAATTTTAAAAGTTGCTGTAAATAGATAATTTCTTGGAGCTCCGGGAAAAAGTCTCAGGTAATTCTGAGCTCCTACCCAATAAGTTGTATTGGTAATATTGTTAACATTAAGTGCCAGTTGAAGTCTGGTTTGCGGTACTGAATAATACAGTGCAACATCCAGTGTGGTATAAGCCGGAAGTTCAAAACTTCTTGTGAACCACGGTATTTTTTTACTTTGATAAAGCATTCCTGCGCCAATTCCGAAGTCTTTTAAAGCCTGAATATTCGTGAAATTGTATCTCGTCCAGAGATTGACAGAATTTTTCGATGTATTTTCTTTAGCCAGACCAATAAGAGCAGGATTGGAGTCATCTTTAACTTTAGCATCAATATAGCTGTAACCTGCATAAATGTGCCATTGCGGAAGAAGATATCCTGTAAATTCAGCTTCAAACCCACGGCTTCTGTCTGCGCCGCGCTGTATCAGTTGGTCGGGTTCTGCGGGATTATTTGCGTTCACCAGAATATTTTTCTGATTGATTTCGTACACTGAAAAATGGGCATCAATCTTTTTGAAAAGTTTTGTTTTTACTCCAAATTCTTTTAAATCCGACAATAAAGGCTTGTATAATGAAGCAGAAACTGCACCGGTGAAATTTGCCGTTTGCGGCATCAGTGAGATCGTGTTAGATTGCGGCTGATAACCCGTAAGATAGGTTCCGTAGATATTGGTATTCTCAGTGATGCTGTAGGTAAGACCCACTCTGTAAAGCATTTTCTGATTTCTGAATGAGCTTTCTTCCTGTTTTTTGTAATTGGTAATATCCTGAAACCATTCCTGCCTTAATCCGGCTAAAAGCTTCAGCTTTTTCCATGTTACCAAATGTTGAATGTACGCCGCGTGAGTGGTCGTTAAAGCTGTGGGTAAAGGATTGATGATATTTAAAACTGCGTAATCTTTCCCCTGATGATTTACCGCTCCGGGCGTAAGGTCAAAAGGGTTTACGTTCGGTTTCGGAAGGGTAATTCCGTTGTAAATTATCGTTTCATACAACGCGGCATTAGCTGCATTATACGATGAAGCAACAGTTCCGTCTTTCAGCAGAAAACCTCTTGCCGCATCCTGCTTTCCACCACTTTTTTTCTCCCAGATGTGGCTGTCGTATCCCACAAGAGTCTGATGTTCAAATGCTCCGGTTTTATATGTAAAATTGAAATAAGCATTGATATTATCCACAGACCAGTGCTGGATTCTTTCAAGATACTGCATCATTGCCAGACTGGAAATCGACTTATTGTTAATGTCGGGAACAAAAGAATTGGTTGTCCTTGTTTCGTGGGTGTCTTCATCCCAACGTTGTTTCATATACGAAGCATTGAAACTGATGCTTTTACTGAAATGATGAGATAAGCTTCCCATTAAAGTTAGGTCTTTGGTTTTGAAATAATCTCCCGGTGCGCCTAAATTTAGACTAATTGGTGTACTGTTCAGATTTGTTTTTCCTGCAACAGCTCCGAAAATAGGCTGTCCGCGGTCGAGATTACCGTTCATTTCGCTGTAGATCATCTCTACATTTACAGACGTTTTATCATTCGGAACAAAGGAAATTGAAGGCGCGATTAAAAGTCCGTTGTTCTTCACATTGTCACGAAAAGATCTGGCATTCTGGTGCGCTCCGTTGAACCGGTACAAAAGTGTTCTGCTTTTATTCAAAGGACCTGTAAGATCCGCGGAAAGACGATAGGTATCAAAGCTTCCGCCGGAGAGGCTCATTTCATAACGAGGGCTGGTTAATGGTTTTTTGGTTACCATATTAATCGTTCCACCCGGATCTACACTCGACATCGTGATGCTTGCCGGACCTTTAAAAACTTCTACACGCTCAATATGCGGAGTCATGGGCTGGAGAAAATAGTATTGCCTGGTTCTCATACCATTAATGATCTGCCCTTCTTCATTCTGGCTGATTCCACGGATGCTGTACTGATTATAAAAACTTGCATTGGAAACACCTGCAACATTTTTAAGGACATCACCCAGTCTGAAGGCTTGTCTGTCGCTGATGAGTTCTTTGGTAACGGTATTGAGTGTAAGAGGAAGATCTTTATTTTTCATTGCGATCTTTGTGGCTGCAAATGAATAATCTGAAGTGTAAGCTTTTGATTTTCTTCCTACAATCTCTACGGTTTGAATGGTTGCTGAGACCGTATCTCCTTTTGCTTTCTGTGCATGAACTGCAATTGATGATAAAAAGAAGCTTAAGGTTGCCCAATGAAAAGGCTTACAGGAAATACAATGTATTATTCCGGTTTGATGAGAATTGAATGACATAAAAATTAGTAAAGTAGTATTAAAAATACCTCGTTAGAATAAGAATATTCAGGATCTTATTAAACCCAAATATTCGCAAAAAGACTTTACAGACTTAAAAAAATCTGTAGGTAAAGAATTTTAACTTAAAGAAAGCTAAAGTTATGAAAAACAGGGTGGAGCTCTCGATGAAAAATAATCGAGCAGACATCGATAGGTTTTCGACTTCGATTGTGGAATTTCACTTTTATTCGTCTGATAAACTGAACAATCCAGTGAGGTTAAATCGGGCAGTAAGCTATGATTCATCTGAAAATGAAGTGCACACTGGCAATGATCTTCCTTAGAAATTTTTGCCTGCTGATTGTCTTTTGAATTTTTAATATCAAAAGTTTTGCTACTCTGGTGTTGCGAGTGATCTATGCAAATACTAATGCCGCTCACGTTATAAATAAACATGAGTAACACTGAAACAAGAAAAAAAGTGTTTAACGTTTTTTGCATTAGAAGGAACAAAACTAATGATAAAAATTGACAATGCTACCTTTGTAGACAAAAAGTACTGTAATTTAACCTGTGTTCGATCTAAAAATTGATTTTCAGTATTGTTACATCGTTTTAGTGCATAAAAATTTTCTATGTATGAAATTTTTAGACTAAGAATAAGAAACTTTGGTGAGTTTTATCTGTGTAGAGATCATGTTTGGAAAGCTTTCTGTCTTTGGAAGTTTATTTTAATTATTTACAAATCTCTCAAATAAAAATCCCGACTCTTGTCAGGATTTTCATTTATTTATATTTCCAAAAAAATCTTCTAAAGTAATCTCTTTTTTTCGGCAAATTCTGATTAAAGTTTTTAAAGACATATTATAATCAGTCTTTGATGTTCCTAACGCAATATTTTTAATTCTTCTTATGGTACTTTCTTCTACACCACATTTTGACGCAAAATCTCTTTGCGATTCCGCTTTTGAAATCCAATTAGTGTAGATGTATTTGCAAATAGAAATGATTACGTCTTCTTCATCGTTCATATTAACAAATTAAAAGAAAGAGAAAAAAAACAGTGCGGTTTTCTGTGCGCAATAATGAAATATTATTACATTTGTAGAATAAGTTATATAAGTAACCCCAAAAAACAATTAAAACACAAAACCTTCTTCGTATGAAAAAGAAAAGCATAGACTTTGAATCCCGCTGCTGGTGCGGTCGGAAGAAACATTCTGCTTGGATCGTGAAAACAACAGGGAAAAAATCTGCATGAAGAGGAATCAATTGCTGAACTTTAGCTTTGATCAAAAATTCTTTCAATCAGACGCGATCAGAAAATTATACCTTTATGGTTTAATTTAAAGAAAAGAGTTAGAGAGTCAAGTAAAATAAGCGGAAATAAAAAACCGGCAAGAAGTAAACTTCTAATGCCGGTTTTGTGAGCTACACAGGACTCTTTCCAAACCATTTATTAGAAGATATTGACAATATTTTAAAAGTCCTAAATACTATTTAATAACTTGATTCACATAAAAAAACTGTTAACATTTTCAGGTAATTTGTGAATGAATTGCAATCATCATCAGTTTATCAAATCTTTAAAAATAAAAACTCGAGCAAACAATTTCACTCGAGTTTTTTTTTGCCTTTAAAATCAGGCTACTTTTTCCCGAGCCTTGGTTTCCGATAAAGAGTGAGACTTTTTTAATCTCAATCCATCCATCGTTCTCCTAAAATCCTTCCTTTATCGGACCGAAATTTTTTATTTTGATTTTATGCATTATTCCTTCTAAAGTAAAGCGAATTCACGATTTTACTTTTAATCTTGCTAACTGATACTTTTATTAAAAGCTATAGTAAGGCAGGTTATTTTACTACATATCAGTTCTCGAATATTGTAATGTTCTATGGTTAACCGCAATCACTATTGAAGTGAAGAGGCTATCTTTGGTATTTTAATTATTACATTTATTAATACTTTTTGATTTAGAAATGTTCTTTAAGATCTTTAATGAAGTGAAGTTTTGTCTAATATCTATAAAATATTTATTTTAGTAAAAATTAACAACCATATTTAATCTATGACCGACTCTGCCTCTGGTTCTATATCCGGTTTTCTCTTTCAGTTTGAAAAGGCTTTGGTACTTTTAGCCACTCTAGATAATACTAGCGATGTTGTATCCATTGAACAAGTTGATGATGTTGCCATTCAGAACGACGAAGATCTTGTTCTAGTAACTGTACAATCTAAACATAGTATTGCACCTAATGGAACTACGTTTGAAGATACTAGTAAATCACTATGGAGAACTTTACAAATATGGATAGAAAAGCTTGATAGCGGTATTTTTAATAATTCGACAAAGTTTGTATGTTCTACAAATAAAAGAATTCCAGATGATTATTTGCTGAGAAAAATTTTAACAAAACCTTTCGATGAGGTTCTAAAAGATATTAAACAGCTTCTGAAGAATCAGAAAGGCAAACTTAAAACGTTACAGTCTACCAATGCCGAAGCAGGTAAATCCATTAAACCAATCATTAAGCTCATTGAGTTTGTACTTTCTAAGGAAGAAATTTTTCGAATTGTAAAGGAAAATCTTGAAATAGAAGATGAAGAGTCCTTAAAGGATAGATTTTTTATAGCAACTCATATGACAACAGATAACTTTACTCAAACAAGAAAAGATTTTGTATATGACTCCATGTATGGATGGCTAGTCAACGGAAGTAAATCAAAATGGCTGCAGGGAACTAAAATTGGTGCGACTTTTTCCAAAATGGACTTTGATGCCAAATTATCAATTGTAAATGCAAATCCGGCCATTGTAAATTCAGTTTTTAGAAAAAAAGATGATTTGGGAACTATAGATGCGAAACGTCTTTCAGAAGTTAAGAAAGAACTATTTGTGACACAAATCTCCGACATCAATCGTAAGCAATCTGCAAAGGAACGGCTCATTGAAAATGCTGTGTTAGATTTTATATATCATGATATTGAAATGGCACACATCGTGAGAGGAGGTAACTTTACAGAACCAGATTTCAGAGAGTTTCAAAAATCTTGTATGGATAGATGGCAGAGCTATGTAGATACTGTTGTTATTAAGGAATTGGAGGAGTATGATGATAATGAGAAAAATGAAATGGCGATAAAGATTTTTGATAATATAATGAACAATATGGTGATCAATTTTCAAGATGGTTTTTCATTTAATTCATCAAATAGCTATATCCGCAACGGTACATTCTTAAAACTATCGAACATACCTGAAATAGGTTGGCATCCAGACTGGGAATCTAAATATAAAAAATCATGAGCAGCAATCAAATAGCTGGGCAGGGATATAATCTTTTTGAGTTAATGCAAAATGACGCATTAAGTGTAATTGCTTTACATAGCTTTACTTTGGGGTATCATACGATAGCTAAAAATAGAAAAAGTGAAATGACCTTCCCTAGGCTTGAATATATTTTTTTTGTACTTCCTATAGTTTATAATTATTCGGCCATGCTTAGTTTTTTAAACTCGAATGAATTGTATACTGCCTTAATGAAGGAGCACTCGATACTTCTTGGTCTGCAGGAAAGAGCTGAGAAGATGTCTGTACAAACTTTTGATGCACTTAATTTGGCCTTTAGTAAAAAGATTTTGAGTATTAATAAGGAGAATGGATTAATAATTTTGCTTAGACCTTATACAGCCAAAAAATTAGTCCTTGCAATGTCATCAAATACTTCTTATGATAGTGTTAAGCAAATTCAGGATAGTGCTTATAAATTAGGCTGTATTTTCGCAAAAAAACACGACAATAATATACAAAACGATCTAAATATTAGGTTCTAATGAAATTAAAAATAAAAAATATACTACTATATCCACTTGACGAAACCCTTAACCCCAGAATTATTAAGTTTGATGAATCCAAAGTAAATGTTATTACTGGTTATAGTCAAAGAGGGAAATCGGCAATTATCTCTATTATTGACTATTGTCTTGGTAGTAGTGAATGTGATATACCGGTTGGAACAATTAGAGAAAAGGTAGATAAGTTTGCTATTTATATAACCATCGGGGACCAATCACTTTTTTTAGCAAGAGATTGTCCTGGAAATGATAACAAAGTTTCTGATGTTATGTACATGTATGATGTACAAGGAAAAGGTGATAATCCTTCATTGAACACAAATGAATGGATCAAAGAAGCTGGTAGATATAAAACCAATAGAGATAAGGTTAAAAATTATCTCAGTGTCAAAGCAGGATTTGAGAACATTTCCATCAATAATGAAAATCAAAAAGATGATGCTCCAGCAAGTTTTCGAGATACGGCGGCATTTATGTTCCAGCCACAGAACATTATTGCTAATCCTACCACAATATTTTATAAAACTGATACATTTGAACACTTACGTCGTTTGAAGACACTTTTTCCATTAGTTTTAGGATATAAATCATATGAAATTTTAAATTTAGAGAGTGAAATCAATATACTAGAGCGGGAAGAAAAAGAAAAAGCAAGGAAATTAGAGGATCTGCGTTTACAATATGAAAATTGGCAGTCAGACATTTATGAGTACTATTCCAAAGCGATTAATTTAGGATTGACAAATGCCGATATTAGTATAGAAAGTGCAAGTGTAAACCTGATAAAAAATGAACTAAAAAAAATTGTTTCAGATGTAAAAAACAATAGATTCTTTAAAGAGGGCTCAGCTGTAAGGTATTCGGAAAAGTTGGAAGAGCTAGATATTGATCGTATTCGATTCACTAGGGAGCTTGATGAACTTAGGGTTGGATTGCAAAAAATACAACAATTTGACCGTTCTAAGGCTGAATATGTTGAAAATGTTGCTGTTGAAATTGATAAGAGACTTAAGCCAGTAGATTGGTTCCTAAAGCAAAAGGGTACTAATATATGTCCATTTTGTGACTCAGTATCTGAAAAAGCAATCAATACGCTTCTTAGTCTTCAAAATGAAAGTCAAAAAAACAAGAAAGTTTTAGAAGCTTCAAGATCTGAAAGTTTTAGTTTTGAAAAAGAGAAAGGAGATTATAAGGAAAAGATCAGGTGTAAAGAACGAGAAATTATCAAAATTGATAACAACATTCAAATTCTTAGAGATGAGGATCGTAAAAATTATAAAAAACTTCAGGATATTTTTGAATTCAGTGGTAAAATTGAACATGTACTTGAAAATCTAGCTAAAATTTCACCTTCTGCACAGTTGGTTATTGAACTTGAAAAAATTGCAGAAGAATTAGCTGGCAAGAGAAAAAAATTAAGGGGACTAAAAGAAAAATTTGACAAGGAGCATTGTTTAAAAAAGGTATCAGATGCAATTGCAAATTATGTTAAAATTCTTCCGATAGAAAATAAAGAACAACGACGTGTATTATTAGATCCGGATGTTAGCGTAGGCATACGTATTGAAGATACGAGAACAAAAAATATAAACTTTTTATATAAATTAGGCAGCGGTGCTAACCATATGTGTTTTCACTTGGCTACAATGCTTGGCTTACATGAGTACTTTTTGAATCTTCCAAGCTCCGGTAAAAAAAATTATATACCATCATTACTTGTCCTTGATCAACCCAGTCAAGTTTATTTTCCAGAGGATTTTAAAGATTTGCAAAAAGATAATCTTGAAAAAGATAAAAAGAAAAAAATATCAGAAGATATTCAAAATACAACACTCATATTTAAAGCATGTAGCGAATTCATGAAAAATAATAATTTTCAAACGCAGATAATTATTCTTGAACACGCTTCAGAGTCTACGTGGGGGGATGATTCTAATATACATTTAGTTGAGAAATGGAGAGGATCTTTTGATCAGCCAAAGACTTATAACGCACTTATTCCAAGAACGTGGTTTGATTAGGTAAAAGCACAAAACATACATTATAAAAATTAATAATTAATTTCTTGGGAATAACTTTAATGATAAGACAGTAATTTAATCACAATTCTTCAAGCTGCGGCTCGTTTATCGGAAAAACTAACAAAAAAAGCAATAAATTAACTTATGGGAATTTTAGAAATACCTAACGAAGGTCAGGTTGGCGAACTGAAGATGAAAATGTTTCGAGGAACTAAATCGGAACAAAACCATTTAGAATATACATCTGATCCTGGGAATTTGAGAGGGAAAGAAACTGATTCACATGATAATTTAACATACATCAATTTAATAAAATTTGTTATTCAATTCAATAAAGGACGTTCAAAAGCGTCCTTTATTTGTTTGTGAATGTTAAAATGCTTTTCTATAAAGTCTCTGTTACTTTTTTCATGGCTTTAGGAGCCGTAAATCCATGAAATAAAATCGATAAAAGAATAACGAAAGAAACAGTTGACCATAACTCGTTTTGATTTGGAAAATTGAACTCTTTTATAGCAAAAGCAAGGTAAAATATTGAGCCCAACCCCTTAATTCCAAAAAAGCTTATGGCTCTTTTTTCTCTTATAGAATATTTTTCGCGAAAAATTACTATATAGCTGAATAATGGTCTTGCAACAAAAATAAATAGAAAAGAAAACAGAATTGTTTCCCAACTTAAATAATTGAGTATGCCTCTTACAATCATACCCCCAAAAATAATTAATAAAGAAGCGAGAAGAAATCTTTCTGTCTGATCCGTAAATGCATGTAGTTTTTTATGATACTCATGGTCTTTTTCGTAATGTCTTAAAGTTATTGCAAATATGAAAACGGCTATAAACCCATATCCATGAGCAAATTCTGTTATTCCATACACAGATAACGTTGCTGTTAATGCCAAAAGACCATCATTTGTATTCAGTGATTTAAATTTTTTCGACATTGTAAATAGTAAATATCCAACAGCTTTCCCTAATAAATAGCTTATAACGACTGCCACAATAATTTTGTAAATAACATCATACGAAAACCATTCTACGATATTAAGTTCAGTCATTGATCCACTTTTAGCTATTATAATAGCAAGCCAAACGAATGGGAATGCCATACCGTCGTTTAATCCTGCTTCGGCAGTTAAGATAAATTTAGTTTTGGATTTCTCTGAATCGTTGGGAGGTCCTACCTGCACGTCAGAAGCAAGTACAGGATCAGTTGGCGAAAGTGCTGCAGCGAGTAAAAAAGCGGAGGCCAATGTTAAATTAAGCAGATAATATCCTGCCAAGAAACTAAAAGCTATCAAAAGAATCATGGTTATGCTGACTAACTTCAGAGGAGTGCGCCAAGTTTTAAAAGCGAAAGGCTGGTCGAGTTTTATCCCTGCCGACATCAGAGAAATTATAACAATTAATTCGCTTAAATGAACTGTAAGATCAATATGATGTTTAGGAAGAGGATCAGGTAGTTTTTCAGGAAAAATGCTATACAAAATCATTCCTGCGAATAAATAGAATATCGAATAAGATATTCCGGTCTTTTCTGAAATTTGTGGCATCCAAGTGACAGTAAAACCAGCGATTCCTATAATTGTTAAGATAACCAAGTAATTTTCCATAAAATAAAAAATGAGTATTGACTTACCAAACAAAAATTATCCCATGATTTTTATAATGATTTAACTGTAAGAGAATTTTTTTTGACATTTTTTTCTGCAAAAAGATTTCGTAGCTATAGTTGAAATTTAATTGTATGTTATAAAATGACATGCTAAAATGAAGGAATAAAAAATTTTACTTTCGATAATTTTTAGTTTTTTTTCCACCTGCATTTTTTTAAAGTCCGAATTACTGTTTCTGTTCTTAATCCTGTAACGCAGGAAATCTGATGTTTGGTGTATGGAATCTTAAAAGAAAATTGATCTATATTTCCAAAATATTGTTTAAGATGATCAAAGAGTTTTGTTAATCTTACCGCTGGATTTGATGTAATGAGAAATGAAGAAATTAGGTATCGGAAATGAAGTCTCTCTGCAGTGTATTGGTTAATCTTCAAAATTAGAGTAGGATTAATAACTAAATATTGAAGTAAAGAATTTTTCTCTAATATTAAAATTTCAGCGTGTTCCAATGACACCGCATCCATTGCATAAGCCAAATCAGTAAAAAGATAACTTTCTCCAAAACAATGACCTTCAAATGGAAAGCCATGTACTAGCTCTTTACCATCCTCCCCAGTATTACATAGTTTTACCGTTCCTTTTTTTATTTGAAAATAATACTTGCAGAACGAATTGTTAGAAAAAATGATGTTGCCAGGAGCGTAGTGCTTTAGCTCAGCACCTAAAGAAATAAGAATTTGTTCATCTATGACTATTATCACTTTTATTAAAGTAAAGATAAAAAAATAATCCGCTTCTAAATGAAGAGGATTATTTGAATGGAAATTTGAGTTGTGATGAAAAAATGTAATCTGTGAAAAACAAATCTTGTGCCTATAATAGAAAAAAACTAAATTAAAAACGGTTCAATAAAGACGATACATCATCGATTTATTTATTGTAGAATTGACTAAATGTAAATGGAAACAATTGTAATCATTATATACAAAATAAAATAATCTGCCATTTTTGCAATTGACATATTATTTAGAAGAATTTAATATGAAAAAAATCATTTTTAAAGTTTCAAACTTTGTGCCAGTAGGTTGTATTAAATTTTTGATTTTTCAGAGTGAAATAATCTTGAGCGTTTGGAAAAAACTACTTTTTTAAAAGCTCAATATTATTTTGATTCAGTCTTTTTTGAAGCCAGCTTTTTAATTGTTCCTGATTAATATCTTCTCCATCGAACAGCACCAAAAATCGTAGATTTGCACTGTCCGTTTGCGGATATTGCTCAATTTTACCGTAGGAAATGTCTTTAATATTTGGGTATAAAATTTTTATTTCCTGCACTAGAGTAGAATCTGATATTTTGTAAGAGTCTAGCTCTTCTCTTAATTTTGAAATAGCGATGTCTTTCTCAGATATGTTATTATTTGTTTTGTTGATTTCGCTTAAAATCTCAGATTTTAAATCCGTTGAGTTCTGTTTAATGTTTAAAACAGTGTTGGTAAGTCCGTTTTCAGCTAAAAGTTTATTGTAAACTTCAACTTCCTGATCACTAAATTTTTTATTTATGAATGCAACATCTATAGTTTTTGGTGATGAATTGTAATTAATCTTCTTATAAATTACTGTGTAGCCATGGTTGTCAAACTCTCTCTGGATAAATTGTTCTGCCGTCTTGGTAAATTTCTTCTCGTTGTAAAGATTATATGCGAGATAAAAACTAGGAACAATCATAATAAATATTAAAGTAGTAATTCCGTAGCGAATTCTTTTCTGATATTTACTGTCGACAAGTGCAGAAGGATATTTTAAGTATTTAACAACAAAGAAAGTAGCGATGCAGATAAAAAAACAATTGATACTATACAGATAAAATGCACCTAAGAAATAAGAGAGATTTAAAGTTGCAATACCATAACCTGCGGTGCATAGTGGAGGCATCAATGCTGTAGCAATAGCAACACCCGGAATCGGATTTCCTTTTTCTACTCTGGTAATCGCAATCACTCCCACAAGACCTCCGAAGAAAGCTATAAGAACGTCGTATATATTAGGAGCCGTTCTGGCTAAAAGTTCAGATTGAACATCCTTAAAAGGACTGATGTAAAAATAAAAGGCAGAAACGCTAAGACTTACAGCAGTGGCAATCAATAAATTTTTAAACGATTTTTTTAATAACGTAAAGTTAAAAGTTCCTAAAGCAAAACCTGCTCCCACAATAGGACCCATAAGTGGAGAAATCAACATCGCACCGATAATTACAGCTGTGGAATTAACATTTAAGCCAATTGATGCAATCATAATGGCACAAGCGAGAATCCAAAGATTTGATCCCCGAAAGGAAATGTTTGAAGTAACATTTTCTAAAACTTTTGATTTGCTTTCTTCTCCATTATGAAGATTGATAAAGTTGAAAAAACTATTCATTGTCACGAATTTTATTTGTGTTTAAAATTAGATATCCTATGATGCCCCCAATAATGGATGCTACGAAAATACCGATTTTGGCTTCAGTCTGATAAAATTCAGATGTAAAAGCTAACGATGAAATAAATAAAGACATTGTAAAACCGATTGATGCTAAAAAACCTAATCCTAAAAGGTTTTTGAAAGTCATACCTTTAGGGACTTCTGCGATTTTAAGTTTAATAATAAGAGTGCTGAAAAGAACAACTCCAAGTACTTTTCCTACAAGTAAACCCGCTGCAACTCCAATGGCGACATTATTGTCAAAGAGGGTTGTAAAATCTATGTTTAGCGAAATCCCGGCATTAGCTATAGCAAAAATTGGAATAATTACAAAAGTTACAAAAGGGTGCATAGCATGTTCCAGTCTTTGTAGTGGAGGAGTGGCTGCAATCGTTGCTTCGTGTATTTTTTCAAGCTCGTGTAACTGTTCATTGGTTAAAGTAGGTGTATTCTCTGTAGGGTCTATATTTTTAAACCGCTCCAAATAATTGTATATTTTTGTTATAAAAAGATTTTCCTTAATCTTTACATCTGCAGGAATTGTAAATGCAGCAAGTACAGCAGCTATCGTCGCATGAACCCCTGAAAAAAGAAACATCACCCAAACACCAAAAATTCCAAAAACGGCGTAGAAAAGCACAGACCGAACACCCAGTTTACTTCCTAAAAGCATAATTAGAAGAATGAACAGTCCTATAAAAAGGTAGGTCATATTAATTTCATTGGTATAGAAAAAAGCGATTACCAATACGGCTCCCAGATCGTCTACAATAGCAAGAGCGGTAAGAAATACTTTTAACGCAAGAGGTATTTTTTTTCCTAAAAGAAAGAGAACACCTAAAGCAAACGCAATATCTGTAGCCATTGGAATTCCCCAACCTCTGCCGGTTTCTGAATTGGGATTAAGAGCAAAATAAATAAGAGCAGGAAGCAGCATTCCACCAATCGCTGCAGCTATAGGTAAAAAAGCTTGTCTAGGATTAGAAAGGTCACCACCAATCATTTCTCTTTTTAGTTCCAGTCCTACAACAAAGAAGAAAACAGACATCAGACCGTCATTAATCCAGTGATGAATGCTTAAATCCAAAAATGATTTGCCGTCAAAGTTTAATCCTATTTTATGAGCTAAAAAATGATGGTAACCTTCCGACAAAGAAGTGTTGCCAAGAATGAGTGCAATCAGTACACTGATGCCCAAAAGTAGTCCGCCGGATTTTTCCTGCTGAATAAATCTCTGCAAAGGATAAACAATCTTGTCAATGGGTTTCTTATTGTAGTTTTCTGTCATAAAAATATCTTTTGTGCAAAAATATGGAAAAGGAAATTCTTTTTACATCAATTCCAGAAATGATGGCTACAATGGTTTCCTTTTTGAAGAATATTTTTTAATATTACCCAAAAAAATATTTTTATGTCGACTAAAAAATTAGGAGAATGGTATGCGACAGCAATCTGCGGAAATGATATTACATCGTCTTGCCTTTATGTATCAGCATTAGCCATTGTGGCATCAGGTCAATATGCATGGATTGCACTTCTTATGGTTGCTGCTGTTCTTTTCTTATTTAGAAAGATATATGGTGAAGTAGTTGGGGCACTCCCTCTGAATGGGGGAGCTTATAATGTTTTACTTAACACGACCTCTAAAAGTAATGCGGCTATTGCCGCTTGTCTCACCATATTGTCATATATGGCGACAGCAGTAATTTCTTCGAGTGAGGCAATGCACTATCTTCATCATATATTTCCGCACTTCAATGTTAATGTTGCAACATTTGTTTTGCTATTAATTTTTTTAGGCTTGACTATCTTAGGAATTTCAGAAAGTGCAGTGGTTGCCTTAATAATTTTCTTATTTCATTTGGCAACAATGGCACTTCTTATTGGCACATGTTTCTATTTTATTTCAGTACATGGTTTAGATATTCTTTACAACAACTTTCATCTGCCCACAAAAAAAGGAAGTGTATTGATGGCGATATTTTTTGGATTTTCAGCTGCTATGTTGGGGATATCAGGATTTGAAAGCTCTTCTAATTTTGTCGAGGAACAGAAAAGAGGCGTGTTTGCCAAAACACTACGAAATATGTGGATTGCGGTCTCAATTCTTAATCCCCTTTTGGCATTTTTGGCCATTTGTATCATCCCTGTTTCAGATGTAGAATCGCAACAGAATTCATTTTTAAGTTATTTAGGAGAGCTCACCGGAGGAAAATGGCTTGCCACTGTTATTTCTATTAATGCCGTTACTGTTTTAAGTGGTGCGGTTCTCACTTCTTTTGTCGGTGTTAATGGACTGATTAAAAGAATGACCTTGGACAGAATTTTACCGAATTATTTTCTGAAAGAGAATAAGAAAGGAAGTACATACAGAATTTTAATCTTATTTTTTATTTTATGCTGTTCTGTGTTATTGGTAACAAAAGGACAATTGGCACCATTAGCTGCAGTATATGCGCTTTCTTTCCTAACCGTAATGGCTTCGTTCGCTTTAGGAAATATATTATTAAAGTTAAGAAGATCGCGCCTTCCAAGACCGGAATATGCAAAACCTGGAGCCGTTTTAATTGCCTTTGTCGCAATCATCATTGCGTTATATGGTAATATTAAATCAAATCCCAAATATTTGCTTACATTTCTTCAGTACTTTATTCCGTCAGCAATCATTATTTTGGGATTAATGCTAAGAAAAGACATCATGCATTTTATCGTTGAGACCTTGGAATCTGTATCAAAGTCTTATCGAAAATATACAATTCAAAGAGAGCGTTCCATTCATAAAAGTTTGAAAAAACTGTATGAGCAGAACTTTGTTTTTTTCTCTAAAGGCGACGATATTTCAACTTTAAATAAGGTGATGATGTACCTGCACGAAAATGAAGTTACCAACAGGATTAAAATAGTGACTGTAGTTGATGAAAAGATTCAGCCTGATGCAAAGTTTCTCGCTGATTTTGATACATTAGACAGAGCTTATCCCGAGGTTGATATGGAATACGTAACTATTGTAGGAGAGTTTACTCCAGATCTTGTCGAGGAATTAAGTAAATCTTGGGGTATTCCTAAGAACTTTATGTTCATCAGCAGCCCTGGGGAAAAATTCAGCTATAGAGTAGATGAGTTAGGTGGTGTGAGGTTAATTTTATAAGTTCGTGAAAGTGATCAAATGCCGTCATTTTTTATCTAAAATTTTTCTGGCCAAGCCACATCCAAAGTTCGAATCGGAAATGGGATACTGATCTTATTTTGATCAAATGATTTTTTAATGGCAATAATCGCCAAATGACCAACTTTTAAAAATTGAAGCTGTTCGGAAGAGTTGCACCAGATACGAATGGTAAAGTTGACAGAACTTTCACCAAATTCCTTGTAGAATAATGTTACATCATCTTCAGAGGAAATCCCCTCAATATTTTTAACTGCATCAATCGCTAATTGAGCGGCTTTTTCTAAATCATCATTATAAGAAACTCCAACTTCTAAATCAAATCTTCTTTTGCCAAGGATAGAATAGTTTTCAATTGGATTTTGAAAAACATCTTTGTTAGGAATGATGACCATCTTTCCCTGAAAAGTAAGAATGACGGTATCACGTAAGTTTATTTCCTCTACTTTGCCCATATAATCTTTGATGGATACAATGTCTCCAACTTTTAAAGGACGTCGGAACGAAATAAAAATACCGGAAATAAAGTTTGCTGCAATATCCTGAAAAGCAAATGCTAAAGCCAAGCCGACAATACCAGCCCCCGCAAGAATAGATGTGACTGCTTTGTCTAATTTTAAAATGCTTAACGCTGTAAAAAAGATTATTCCAATTGAAAAAAGATAAATAAAGGTAGAAAATAATCTTGTGATGGTAATGTTTTTGGTAAATTTTGAAATAATTCTTTCAGAAAGTTTACGAAGCCATTTAGAAATATAAAGTCCGATAAGAAAGATGATAACTGCTAAAGCTAGATTGGGGAGAATTTTTATCAATGCCCGGAACCATAGTTCTAGTTTTTCATTTATCAAATGAATTGCTTTGTCTAGATCAATCATAACTTTATGGTAAATTAAATATTCTGATGTCAATTTACAAATTCTATCTCATTTTCAAGATTTATCATAACTAAAATATTAATGGAATGTGATTTTTGTATTTGCTTTAAAAAAATTCATAAAAGCCTTTTAATATTATTTCTGTACCTTTTTAGAAATAAAAAAATCTGTTTTATGACAAAAAATTTAAAACTGAGGACAACTCTGAATGGCGGTATTGTGGTTCCGAGTCTTATTTTTATAGTGGGTATTTGTTTGGTATCAGCAGTTTATCCTGCAGATTCACAAAGGGTTCTTAATATCGTTAAAAATTTTATTTTCGTTAATTTAAATTGGGTATATGTCTGGGCGGTTACTCTATTTGTGATGTTTCTTGTTTTTCTGATGTTCAGTAAATTCGGAAAGATCAGGCTTGGCAGAAACGACAGCAAACCGGAATATTCTTTCTTTTCGTGGATTTCCATGCTTTTTGCAGCGGGGATGGGGATTGGGTTGATGTACTTCAGTGTGGCAGAACCGATGCAACATTATTCTAACGAAGTTTTTAATGCTCATTCCTCTGTAGAAAGGGTAAAAAATGCGCAGCTGTTCACTTTCTTTCACTGGGGAATTCATGCATGGGCAATCTATGGTCTTGTAGGGCTTTCTCTCGCTTATTTTGCGTATCGCTACAGATTGCCACTTTCTCTACGAAGCTGTTTTTATCCCTTGCTTAAAGATAAAGTGAAGGGTAGATGGGGAAATGCTGTTGATGTTTTTGCCCTTTGCAGTACTTTTTTCGGAATTACCACTACGCTTGGCTTTGGAGTGGTGCAAATCAATTCAGGACTTGAGATCTTGAATATTTTACCCGAAAGCAGTTTTAAATATCAGATCATTATTGTTCTGGTTTTGGTTTCATGTTCGGTGGTATCGGCAGTAAGTGGGGTAGATAAGGGGGTAAGAATTCTTAGTAATATCAACATTATTACCGTAATTTTACTTCTGTTGTTTGTTCTTTTTTTCGGACCTACCATTTACCTTATCGGAAGCTTCACAGATGGCATCGGCAATTATATTACAAATTTTTTCAGTTTAACATTTAATACCCATGTTTACGATGCCAATACACAACCTTGGTTTTATGACTGGACGATTTTATACTGGGCGTGGTGGATATCCTGGTCTCCGTTTGTAGGTCTCTTTATTGCAAGAATCTCCAAGGGGAGAACCATTAAGGAATTTATTGCCGCAGTACTTCTCATCCCTACACTGTTCAATTTTATATGGATGTCGGTGTTCGGGAACTCTGCTATCTGGTTTGATATGAATGTGGCAGATGGTTTATTAAGCAGTTTATCATCTAATCCCGATGCGCTGATGTTCAGGTTTTTAGAATATATGCCTTTAACGGCGGTGGCCAGTTTTCTTACTATTCTTATCATTATTATTTTTTTTGTGACATCCGCAGATTCCGGTATGCTGGTGATGAATAATATTGCCACGAAAAACGCCAAAGTTTCACCAAAATGGCAAACTGTAGGATGGGGAATTTTACTGGCAGCTCTAGCCTTAATATTGTTGAAAGCAGGCGGTCTATCGGCTTTACAGAACATGACGCTCATTACGGCGCTGCCTTTTTCTGTAATTATGGTGCTTTTTATAGTCAGTTTAATGAAGGCATTGGTGGTGGATCAGAAATATTATGAAAGAGATTTTTCTTCCACCACCGTTCCATGGTCCGGTGCGTACTGGAAAGAAAGACTGCATCAGATTGTCTCTTTTCAGGATCAGAAATCAGTGCGGGAATTTCTGCATACTACCGTTAAAGAAGCATTTGAAGAACTTAAGCAGGAATTTTCGGCTCTCAATATTGAGGTTAAAATTAATGAAGATACAGAGCCTGAGGCTTTTGAAATTGAAATCAGACATGATGTTGTTAATAATTTCATGTATGGCGTAAGATGCGAATCGAAAGTTGTTTCTGGTTACCTTCTTGAAGAAGACAATCTTCCGAATCTGGATGATAAAATGATCTATTTTCCCGCATCTTATTTTGGAGACAGCAGGGAAGGCTATGATGTGCAGCTTTTTACAAAGAATGAATTGATATCAGACGTGCTGAAGCATTACAGCCGTTTCATTGAAATTATTTCTGAAGAGAAAAATGATCTTTTTATCAGCAGTAACGCCAATTATCGATTTAAATAGTCTGGCGTATGCCTTTCAAGAAGGTTTTCTAAAGATATGATGATGCATAATGTTAAAATTTCAACTTTTTGTACCACATACTTTTTTTAAGGTCTGAAACTTGTAACTATGCATATACCAATCATCAATTAATTTTATTATTATGAAAACATCAGAAATGAAAAAGGCGAAACCGTCTGCTGCGGAAGGCCTAAAAGAATTATTCGTAGATGAGTTGAAAGACATCGTTTTTGCCGAGAGAGCACTTTTAAAGGCTTTACCTAAAATGGCAAAAAATGCCAGCGAACCCAAATTGGCGCAGGCTTTACAGGAACACATCACCGTTACGGAAGGTCAGGTCACAAGACTGGAAAAAATCTTTGAAATGCTGGGAGAATCAAGTAGGGGAATTAAATGTGATGCAATGGAAGGGCTTATCAAAGAAGGAGAAAGCATTTTGGAAGAGACAGAGGCCGGACCTGTAAGAGATGCCGGAATTATTTCGGCATGCCAGAAAGTGGAGCACTACGAAATTGCATCGTACGGAACACTGGTAGCTTTCGCAAAAACGCTGGGAGAAGAAGAAATTGCTTCCTTACTGGAAGAAACTCTGCAGGAAGAAAAAGATGCAGATCAGCTTCTTACGGAATCTGCGTACAATTCGATCAATTTTGAAGCTAAAGAAGAGGATTAATAATTATAAAACTTCAAAATTTATTATTTCAAAGAAATCAAATTAGATATAATCACAATCAAACAAAATATTAATTTAAAAATCAAAATTATGAGTCATAGTGCGTGTATTGAGGCGATGAACGACCTCATTAAAATCAACAACGACAGAATCGAAGGGTATGAAAAAGCAATCGATGAATTGCATGACGGCAAAAACAGCGATCTGAAATCTCTGTTCTCACAGATGATCAGCGAAAGCAGAACCTACAAATCTGAACTAGAGAGTAAAGTAATTGAATATGGGGGCTCTACAGATGGCGGAACAACTACGTCTGGTAAAGTGTACCGTGCATGGATGGATGTAAGAGCTGCATTCTCAGGTGGAGACAGAGCTTCGGTATTAAGCAATTGTGAAGCTGGTGAAGATGCGGCGCAGAAGGCTTATAAATCTGCCATTGAGGATGAGGATGTAATGGAAGAAACCAAAATCCTGCTACGCGAGCAGAAGCAGTCGCTCCGAAATTCTCACGATAAAATAAAGGCACTTCGCGACAGTGCGAAAGCGTAAAAATTAATTAATTATAGAGACTGTCTTATTTAGGCAGTCTCTTTTTTCTGTAAAGCTTAATAACCGTAACCTTTGGATGTACTAATTTATGTACAAATTTGCTGAACAGAAATAGATAGAATTGAACCAACATGCTTTATATGATAGTGTGTTCGGTAAAAATTATTTTTGCAAATAGATTAAGTTGGAAAAGCTTATTTGAGTTTTATAAATAATCATTAGAATCAATTTCTTTTGGCAATTATTATTTGCGGCTCGCTTTTTCTAATCATTCTCTAAAAGTGTTTTTAAATTTTTGCCAAGTAGATTATTCCAACCCCATTCAAATCTTTCTCTTTTAAAATGTGGATCATTAGGAAAACTATGTAGTCCTGTATGAGTTACTCTAATTTTAGTTCCTTTTTCCTTAGTAATTAAATCAAATTTAACTTCAGATTCACCTTCTAAAAATGAAATTAGAGAGTAAAAAATTTCTTTTGGTCTTTGCGGAGTTTTAACTAATTCCAAAGCTTCTTTTTCAAATAAAGCGATACAATCAGAGAAAGCACGATATCCGAATTTATTTAAAATAAAAATTCTATGTTGAGTATATAAAGATCTTTTATATTCTGTAATGTCTATCTTATATTCTATTCCACATAATTTTGAAACATAATTTATATCTTCTTCTCTAAACTGGCTTGGTGCAAAAAATTTTTTTTGGGATAAAAAATAACCTTTTTGGAGAATATATCCTACAATCGTAATGTCTTTCCTTAAATTAGGTTCAAGATTGTCAAAATCTAAAGTAAATAATACTTTTTTTTCTTCAAAAGTTAATTCAGCTGGATTATCGAAAATCTCAATATCTTTATTTTTTAAAAGATTTATTCTAGGCATCAGAAATATTTTGTGAAGATAAATATATTATAAATTCCATAATTAGACTATAGTTTAATAGTGAGATATTTTTATGATGTTTTTTAGCAATTTATAAGAGATAAAGGTATACCAAAAGTACCTACCCTAAAATTGGTACAATTTGGTTGATTTTAATAAAAATTTATGAAATGAAGACAAGATATATCAGAGTATCGACATTGAACCAAAAAATTGAAAGACAATTACTGAAGCAATATCCTGATGAAAAAATTTATATCGATAAAATAAGTGGTTCAATTCCATTTGATCAAAGACCTTCCGCAAGGGAACTACTTAGAGATATTGATAGAAATAAAATACAGTATATTAGTGTTTCCAGTATAGATCGATTAGGAAGAAATACACTAGATGTGCTACAAACAATTGAAAAGTTACACTGCAATGAGATATGTTTAAAAGTTGACAATTTAGGGCTTGAAAGTTTGGTAGATGGGAAAGAGAACCCTACATTTAAACTAATAATAAGTGTTCTGGCGAATATCAGTGAAATGGAGAGAAATTCACTATTAGAAAGACAACGGGAAGGGATTCAAATTGCGAAAGCTAAAGGGATTTATAAAGGAAGGTTGAAGAATACTTCAGAATCTGTTGATGAATTTTTAGCTAAATATCCAAATGTAATTAGTTATCTAAATAGAAAAAATCCACCAACTATAATTGAAATTGCAAAATTAACAGACTGTTCAAAAAATACAGTTCAAAAGGTAAAAAGGTATATTAATAAAATGTTGAGCTGTATTTCAAAAAAATCTTTAACTGCAAACTTAATCTGATTAAAGCTGGAATAGTAAAAAACCTAATAATGCACCTCCAGCAACAATGAACGCAGTATTGATTTTTTTAAATTTAAAAACAATGATGCCACTTATAGTTGCAATTAAAATTGTTCGCCAGTCAACAATACTTTCCTTGCCCATTACAAGACAAACAGATAATATAATGGCTACCGAGGCTACATTTACTGCATCAAGAAATACTGACAAACCTTTTGAGCTGCGCATTTTTTTTACTAATGGATTGAGAAACGCTACAAAGACAAATGAAGGAAAGAATATTGCTATTGTTGAAACAATTGCACCGTATAATCCGTTAATTTGATATCCTATAAAAGTGACTGATGAAAAAACAGGTCCAGGTGTAAATTGTCCCACCGCAATTGCATCAATAAGTTGTTTTCTTGTTAAAAAACCTGTTTGTACTAATTCCGTGTCTAAAAAAGCAAAAAGCACATATCCACTACCATAAAGTATCGCACCAATTTTAAGAAATATCAAAACCAATTTAATATTGGTTGTATCCCAAAAAGATATTTGTGAGATTTTAATATAAGCAAAGGGTATAAAATTTTGAATCGTATTATTCTTATTAGAATATAGCAAATAAGCCAATAAACCCGCTCCAAACATTAAATAAATTTCGTTAGCACCCAATAGAGAAGCAATCAGTACTGCAAGTCCTATTAAACCTAAAAATAATGATTTTATCGATTTTTTTGCCAATGGATAGACCGCTCCTATAATAATTGCAATAATAGCTGGTTTTATACCATAGATGAAAGGTTGTATTTCGGGTAACCGTCCATAATTATGATATAGTACCGCAAATATTAAAGTAATAAAAACAGCAGGCAGGATGAAACACAGCCCTGCAATTATTAAACCTTTCCATCCTCCTCTGTCATAACCTATGTGGATTGCCATTTCCGTACTATTAGGACCAGGTATAAGGTTTGTGGCTCCTAATAAGTCTAAAAAATGTTGTTCGCTTATCCACTTTTTTTTCACAACCACTTCTTGTTGCATCATAGCAATATGAGCAGCTGGTCCGCCAAATGCTGTAATTCCCAATTTCAGAAAAAGTTGAGCTATCTCTTTCAGATTACGATTTTTTTCCACTGCTTATATATTTATCAATCGAATAATTACCACTACCAAAATAAAAAAGCATTATTAATAATGATGTCATTGCAAAATCAGTGCGGTATTCATGGGCAAAACTCCAAAATCCTTTTTCAGTAAGTATGGGAACTTTTGTATAAATAAACGCTACTACCATAATAATCAGCAAAAATATTGAAGCCAATCTGGACAATAAACCCAGAAGTAATAAAATACCACATACAATTTCTACCGCGCCAACCATTGTAGCCCAAAATTCAGGATTTTGAAATCCAATTTTAGCAAAACGACCTGAACCAACCGTTTCGGGCGTAATAAACTTTTGTATTCCTTCTGAAAGGAATGTAAACCCAACTATCATTCTTGGAATTAACAATGGCAGCTCCTTTGTTTTGATAATACTAGTTTTCATTATGTAATTTAAAGTCTTGATTACTATATGGAGGTGTAGATGGTATTATAATTACGTTAAACTCATGTTTGGTTACCTGATGACAAGTATTACAAGTATTTGTTAGATTGATATATTCATCTTTAAAAGCTTTGCTACTTTGTTGTTCAATAGCTTTTCTGAGATTATCCAATACAGGATTTATCATTGGTAAAGACTTTGTTTCAGGACGGCTTCTACAATAATCTTTAATACCTTCTATATTTTCCTGAATTTCAACTATTTCAAAATCTGCAAGCTTCCAGTTTTGATTGATACCTGCAAACCAAAGTTTATTGTGATGAACCTGTATATTGCTCATAAATTCACCAAATCCTGGTCTATAACTATTATCTAATTTTAGATGTAGGCTGTCTAATTGGCTTTGTAAAGCCTGTGAATTATTATTTGATGGATTACAAGCAAATAATATCAATATAATCGGGATAATAAATAAGTATTTCATAGCATATCAGGTTTATCTGTAATACAAAATTGCTACAACACTTGTAATATTGTATGGTATATTTGAAAATAGTATGGTTTTTTCTAATTGTTACGAAATGCTTGAGGTGTAAAGGTTGTATGACGTTTGAAATATTTTACAAAGTGAGAAGCATCATTAAAGTTAAGTAAATACGCAATCTCAGCTATATTTTTCTCTGTATAGATTAGCAATCTTTTTGCCTCTCCAATGATATGCTCCGCTATTATTTCTGAAGCAGAAAGATTAAATGTTTTTCTCGAAATAGAATTTAAATTTTGCGGTGTTGTATTTAATTTTTCGGCATAATAGGCAACATTATTTTTTAAATCCTCAGTATTATTAAGCAATTCCCGAAACAACAACATAATATCACTGTTCTTTTTTATATTCATTGAGATTGGTTGAGCAGTGTTAATTATTTTAGCTAATAACGCCTTTAATATTCCTTCGATGACAGTATAATCCTTTTCAAAAATAAGTAGCTGAAAGAGAATTTCAACTGTATCCTTTTCCTTCAAATGCAAGCAATTTAAGGCACTTGACCTGGCAAGAAGATTTTTAAGTTCATTATCCATTGATTGTTCTACAAACACTTTTTTCAGTAATAATACATACCCCTCTGGTAGAGCTTCTATATCCCAGTTATGCACCTGCTCTTTGCGCACAAAGAAAACAGTGGGTACTTTTATTGGATACTGAACATAATCAATGGTATGTGTACCTTTTCCTTCAAGTAAACAAATAATCTCTAAATAGTCATTATGCTTGTGTGGTGTAGTTTTTCGGATTTCTTTTCGAAAAGGAGAAACCTTTATCAATTCAGTCTTCTCGATTTTGTCCTTTACAATTATGGATATGCAAATAAAAATTCCAGTATAAGTTAAGCTACATTTTGATAAATTTTGTTTTGATTGTTAAACTCTTCAA
>NZ_JACLCT010000089.1:0-1538 GCF_014218915.1 Chryseobacterium sp. C2(2020) | reverse complement strand
CATTTTAAGAAGTTTTCCCGCCCTCCGAATAAAAAAGACATTTTCCTCCAAACTTCCCGCTTCCTTCCTCCAGCTTTAAATCCACAGCAAATTACATAATCAAAATTATACGCAAAGCAGCCGCTAAACGTTGCCTTCCACTCCGGCAAGCTTCGTTACAGGCAAATCCCTCATTGCCTATAATTTGAGATTATGCAAAATGCTTTCCTTTGTTCCGTTTTTGGAAAAAACTCCACAGCAACCGCTTTTAGCCGACCACTTTCCCAAATCTTTCCCGAGCCGAAAAATACCTTTTTTGTCTACACGTCCCACCCTGAATAAGGAAAAATGCGCCAACGCTCTTTACGTCTTTGATTGAAATGACACGGTGGATTAGCAATAAAAATATTAAAATGTGGATAAAGCCGAAGCTGAAACCATCAACTATTTTACCCACATTTTAACATTTTACAACACCGACAACAAGAAATATTTGTCATAAAAAGAATGTGGATTTATGGAAAAAATCCAAAGCTGAATCCCGACTCAGTTTTTTCCACAAG
This sequence comes from Chryseobacterium sp. C2(2020), assembly GCF_014218915.1. Classification (NCBI taxonomy): domain Bacteria; kingdom Pseudomonadati; phylum Bacteroidota; class Flavobacteriia; order Flavobacteriales; family Weeksellaceae; genus Chryseobacterium; species Chryseobacterium sp. C2(2020). Next base: position 996 of record NZ_JACLCT010000089.1, on the reverse strand, counting down.
TCCACATTTTGGGCAACAAGAATAACAAAACCACCTGAACCACAAAACAAATCAAAGAAAGATATATATTTGTAAAATAATAGTCCGCTGGTCAGAGCGGACTATCTAATACTAACTTTAATCAAAGTGGTTACAAACTGAGTTTGCAATCACTTTTTTACTTTCCTGCATTCTTAGAAACAATAACAAAAGCTGTCATCGCTAAAATTACAAGGAAAAGCATTCCGAGAATGGTAATTATATTTTCCATACAGCAAATAAAAAAATAAATCTATTAACCAACACTACTATTTTTGACATTAATTACTTTTTCAATTGAAAAAGTAAAAATCTGCGGAAAAAAAAATTAAAATAAATTTTTACACCTACTCAAAATAGGTGTAGGTTCAAGTTGTTAACCTCCTTAAAATAGTAGTAGGTTCGAGCGTTATACCTCATTAAAATAATAGTAGGTTCGAGTGTTGCACCTCCTTAAAATAGTATTAGGTTCGAGCGTTACACCTCATTAAAATAATAGTAGGTTCGAGTGTTGCACCTCCTTAAAATAGTAGTAGGTTCGAGCGTTACACCTCCTTAAAATAGTAGTAGGTTCACAAAATAATGTACTGTACTGTTTTTTTAGAACTCTAAAAATGATTTACAAAAAATGGATATTGAAAATCAATTCTTTACAGAGGTCTTGGAAAAATCAACGCTTTTTTTGAGAGCATGGGGAAAAAAAATAGCAAGATGTGTCTTTGTACGTACAAATTTCTTCGAAATTTTTCCCTCAAAGACTGTTCTGCCTTTTTTAAAAGGGTAAAAAAACTTCGGAACTCAGTTCTTTTTTTTCAATTGAAATAAAAAATAGTAAAAACCCTGTTTTTTTCTTCAGTTGAAATTAATACTTTTGAAAAAGCGAGCAAGCGAAGACGATCACAGTGTAAAGCCTCGCGCGAAAAAAAACCGGAGTAGGAAGTCTGGAAAAAGTTGAGCAGACTACGACATGTATGATTA
>NZ_JACLCT010000088.1:0-1562 GCF_014218915.1 Chryseobacterium sp. C2(2020) | reverse complement strand
ACTTTATCTAATGATTGACATTTATAACATTTCATAATACTAATTTATGAAATATATTTTAATTTAACAATACCAAATATTAGATTCTACATCAAATATAAAACATAAAGCAATTCTCACTACTATTTATTCTTGCGGTTTGCGATTAAACGAGGTATTGGAACTGAAAATATCGGATGTAAAATCTCAGGAATCTGTTCTTTTAATCAGGCAGGGAAAAGGGAAGAATGACAGAATTGTAAACCTCTCTCCGAAGTTGCTGGAACTATTGAGAGTGTATTTTAAAATGTATCAGCCGAAAACGTATTTGTTTGAAGGTCAAAATACAGGGCAATACTCAAAAAGAAGTGTGCAGCAGGTATTTAAAAACTCTTTGAAAAAGGCAAACATAAGTTCTCCCGCAACTGTTCATACGCTGCGCCATTCTTACGCAACACATCTTTTAGAAAACGGTACAGATATCAGAATAATTAAAGAACTTTTAGGGCATAACGATATTAAAACTACAGAAATTTATACCCATATTACAGATGTCTCCAAAAGTAAAGTCAAAAGTCCTTTAGATTACTTGTAAAAAACGCTTCACAAAAGCAGTATAATTCTCGCAATGTCACGGATTTGTAATTTCCATATTGTAAAATCACGGATTGCAAATCCGCGCTATCGGATAGTGCTTATTTCATTTTTGGTTCACTCTTCAAAAGTGTTACAAATTTACCATTTTCGTCAATTTTATAAATTGTTGTCGTAATCTCTGTTTCTCCACTGGATTCGTTATAATCTTTCACTTCAATTTTGCTTTTAGAAATCTCGCTTTTTGTCCACATCCAAGATTCCGCAATTTCGTCGTAAGCAATTTGCAATGTGTCAATTTTCTTGAAATTTTTGTCAAAAGTCACCATAAAGGTTTTAAGTTCCATTTCTCCATCTTGAAATGTAAATACAAATGTTCTGAAATTTTCAGAATAGGGTAGTTCATAATTAACAGAAATATCCGTTCCGTTTTTAAGCCAATCTTGAAGTCCTAATTTTTGTATTTGTTCTTTTTTTAGCTTTTTATAAACTCTTCCATCAGGATGATTTTCTCTATATGATTCATCATAAGTGTCGAAAGAAGTTTCTTCAGATATTGGAAAATTCGCCATATCTACTTTCATAAATTTGATTTCATCAATTGCATCCGAATTTTCTTTTAATAAATCAGTTTTGGGTTGAATTTGATTTTTTGGCTTAATTTCTGTTTTTTCAATTTCTTGAGTTTTTTCTTTACAAGAAACTACTGTAATAAAGAATAGAAGTATTAAAATATTTTTTTTCATTATTGATTAATTTTATGTTTTTATTTTACGGTTTTGAGAGCATTACTGCTAACGGTTTGTGGCTTGCGAAGGCAGGGCAATAGAAGCACTTCCGTTCGGTTAATGTACAAAATTTTATAGAAGCACAAAAGCTGAAGTTTGCACTTCAGCCCTGCTTTTGCCAAACCGATGTTGAACTAAACCTTCGGTAGCTTTCTCAGCGCTATATTTAGTTACTTTGTAAAACTAATTAAAAATCAGTAA
>NZ_JACLCT010000087.1:0-1594 GCF_014218915.1 Chryseobacterium sp. C2(2020) | reverse complement strand
AAGGAGCGTAAAACTATACGTTTTACACTCCTTTTTTATTGGTTAATAAAAATTTAGTTTTTCAGTGACCTCGCAATGCGGTGGGTTATTTATTGTTGCTCACGGATTACAAATCCGCGAGAGCGGGTTAAAAATCCGCGAGATCGGGGTGCGAATTACAAATTTTTAAAAGTATAAGAAATTTTATTACTTTCAATCTGTCCAGTAAATAATTTATATTTCTTAAACTTTACTTTTTGCTTTTCTGTTAAATAGTTATAAATACTTTCGTCAGCACATAAATTAATTGATAAATCATATTTCTTATTATTTGTTAAAATATAATAATCATAAAAATAAGTATCTCCTCTTCTGATATTATAAACATCCAGCTCAATTTTAATATTTAATATTTCTTTAGGCTTTAGAGTAATTAAATTTTTATAGAGATATAAATTTCTTATTGCATCTTCCTGACTACTAAATTTATTTTTTTCTTTCCATTTGAAAATTCTATTCTTATTTTCCTGTTCAAGCTTTTTTAGCTTTTGATAATTCTTATCATCTAAAATATCTCCATGATAGCTTCTAATTGACAACTCCTCAATACTATTATCTACAATATCTTTCAACATTAATGTGGGAGCAAAAAAACTATACGGGTAATCTAAATTATTGAGATTACTACAAACTTCATCTGAATGATAAGCTTTGAATCCTTTTTGATCAAAAGGAACAATATAATAATCATTAGTGTTATTAGATATTGTTATCTCCATAACTGATTTTTTTTCATTTAAAAACTTAATTTTTAAATCAATCTGTGCGGAAAATATTCCATATAAGAAGAATATTACAGACATTATTATCTTTTTCATTCGATACTATTTTGGAATTGTTATAAATTTATTATAGAGATTAAGTAATGTTTTCATATTCTTATTAACTAAATCAACTTCATTTTGAGAATGTCGTAGTAATTCAGATGGAGAATTTGGTCCATGCATATAATAGGTGTAATCGCTAGCATTCATATTTCTTCGGGTATTTCCCCATTTTTCTTCCCAAGAATAGGATATTAACTCGGTAAAATAACCAAGGGCATTTCGCCCCATAGATCCTTTTGACCCAACAGTTTCATAAAAAATGTTTCTAAAATAATCGGTTATTGAATGGTTGGTTTCATGACCAATTACATATGCAAGTTCTAATACACTATCTATGTTGCCCACATTAAGTAATATTTTATATCCCTGCGATTGTCCGTCTACCATCCAATTATTTGTTTTTTCAAAAAAGATATTTGATTCGGCAGGCTGTTTGGCAACATAATTTAGAATTGATACAAGATCACTTATAGCACTTATTTTTGAAATTTTAGATGCGTCCTCAAATTTAGGCTTAGTATTAGCTGGATCTTTAAATCCCGCATTTTTTAATTGTTCTATGAAGGAAAACAAGGCACCAACTGAACCCCCATTTCCAAAAAAACCTTGAAGGAACTGAATCGTAGATGTGCCTGTGAAAGTCATTCCGCCAGTGCTACTTCCTCCACCGCCTGCTGCATCCTGCCATAACGACATCTGATTGCTGAAATTAGCTGCTCCCAAAGTAC
>NZ_JACLCT010000086.1:0-1684 GCF_014218915.1 Chryseobacterium sp. C2(2020) | reverse complement strand
TTATTTTTGAAAAAAGGCTCAGATTATAAAATCCAAGCCTAACTTTTCTACTTACACACTTTACGGGATAGTGTCTATACGCCAGTTTACACTAGCATGTTTAAAAATAAGAGGACTTAAATTTAGTCCTCTTTTTCTTTCTTCTTAGGTTTAAGGTTTAAAACCTTTTTCATATTCAAATCGAATTCCACTAATTTAAGCACATGTTTGCCATCAACTAAGGGAATATCGTCTATGTAAATTATTTCAGTTCCATCGAATGCAAAGTATTCGTAATTTTTCTTTATATCTTCTACATAAAAATAATCTACACCATCTTTTGTAATGTATCTCACATTTTTTTCTTTAAGTGCTTCGCCTAATGACATAATTCTTTATACTTAGTTCGGATATTTGAATTTGACAACAAATATCTGAATTTTTCTTGGTCTGTGACCTTTCTCAGGTTAAATCTATACACAAATTCATCAACATATTTTTGAAGATGCTTCTTTGAAACATGATTGTACATTCCTGAAACACTTCTTTTCAGTATGTTCCAACTTCCTTCTATGTTGTTTGTGTGTATAATATTGTCCTGCAAACTTACATACTCTTTTTTAGAATGGTCTATTACATTATGAGTATAATATTTATCTAAGCCTTTATAAGCCCACCATTCATCACTAATTAATATTGTTCTTTCAGGATTTACATATCTACAAATCAGAGGTTGAATACTTTTTCTTTTTGTATCGGTTACAACAAAAGCATTCATTTTACCATCTCTTTGTAGCATACCCATCACAGGAACTTTGTCTTTAAAACTTCGTCCTTGTGAGTGTGGAACCTTCTTATCTTTGTGACGGTTCTTATTTTTACCACCAATAAAAGTTTCATCACATTCTACAATACCTTCAAGCTCATTATTATTCTCAATACCAAAACAGGCTCTGATTCTTTGTAACATGAACCATGCTGTTGCTTGTCTTACTCCAATATCTTTTCCTAACTGTATAGAACTGATCCCTTTTTTATGTGAGGTAACAAGCCAAATAGCCAAGAACCATTTACGAAGACTAACTTTAGAATTCTCAAACATTGTTCCTGTCTTAACATTAAAATACTTGCCCGTATTCTTACATCTATATTGATTATTCTTACACTTATATACTTTTGAAGTTTCATCAAAAGGACTTACAGGAAGTTTGTTCCATTTCAATATCTCCAAATAATCAATGCAATCCTGTTCTGTTGAAAAGGTTTGAGCTAATTCAAATACTGATTTTATATTGGTGTTAAACATAATCTATTCAGTTGTATTTTTTATAATAATATTAGATACATCATAAAGCCAATTAATTTCACCATTAGAAATTCTTCGTATATTCATATTAACAGTCTCATTAAAAGCATTTAATATCTTAGACTTTCTAGAATCAGATATATTCATAGATTTTATTTGGTAAACAATATCATCTATTACAGTTTGAGCTCTTCTTCGATTATCATTATATCTATTTTGTAAAGTTGTTGCAGCATTTCCTAAATTAGAAATATCTAATTGTTCAGGATCCTTATATTGATAAGATTGCCTTGATTGTTGGGGACTTCTTAAACTGTAATACTCTGGATGTACTAATTTAGCGTCCAGTTAAAGTTAAGCATAAAACCTTAATTTTAACCTATGAAACGAGAGAGAAAA
>NZ_JACLCT010000085.1:0-1858 GCF_014218915.1 Chryseobacterium sp. C2(2020) | reverse complement strand
CTTATTCCAAAACGTTTACAAACAGCCTGATCAGTAAGTTTTTCCTGTTCTTTTATTTTAAATACTTGTTTGCGAAAATCTAAACTATAACTCATACAGCTAAGATAAGACTTTTTATAATGAGTCTGCTATAAAGCCAATTTGTAAAAAGTTTGACTATTATATCTAAGTACATGACAAAAATTGTAATACATTGATATTCATTTTATTTAACCTATTCATAAGTATGTTGTTGAGATGATTTAACCCATATTTAAAAACACTTAAGGCTTTTCTTTGGTGTTTTTTATTTTTATGGCTTTAATATTCTGATCTACAAAATCACCAATCTTGTAACACCAAACTAAGGCTATCATTACGATCATAAATAATTTTTCTAATCTCTTCTGGTCAGTCACATGTGTGCTTTCAATATTAAATCCGCTGCTTTTAAAAGCTTTAAAAAGAGTTTCTATCTGCCATCTTTTTTTATAATACTCCCAAGATTCTTCTGGTTTATTAAGGGAAACCAGAATTAAAGTATCTAATTTACCCTTTTTGTCAAACCCCTTCACACCAGATACATAGCATAGAGCATCGTTGATTTTCACTATTTTCGGATGATGATAAAACTCGCCTTTCTTTAATTTGTTAAACAGCCAAAACACAGGTTTTTCCTGATTTCTATCAAAGCAAAATACCTTGAAGTTTTTCCTTAGCCGAATATAATACCTTATGTTGTTTTTGTTTAAAAACTCCAGCCAGTGATGCCCTACAAATTCTCTGTCTGCCAGTAAGCAATTAATATAATCCCTGCCAAACCAAGTGATGAACTGTCTTATTAATTTTATTCTTTCTGTGGTATCAGAATTACCTCTTTTATCTAATGTTCTGAACATGATTGGAATAGCAATGTTTTTATAGCAGATTCCAAGCATCAGGATATTGATATTGGAACTTCCAAACTTCCAGTTAGTACGATCCAGCACCAAAACCAGATTTTCCTTTTCAGGCAAAATATTGAATATAAAACCGGAAATCAACTTCATGGGCAAATCAAAATCTGCCATAAACCTTTGTATTCTCCGGAAGGAACTTCCCGCTGTGGAATTACTGTCAAAAGCATTAGCTAAAGACAGATAATTAACTGTTTTTACTTTACATAAAGCTAAAATCAAAAGTGAAATAAATTTCAATCGGGCTTTATTGATTTTTGTTTCAAAATTATGCTCTAAAACTGAATCTAATTCTATAATTTTATAATCTTGACTGGTATTGGTATACTTAGTTGAATGCCTGAGAAACATCTTCTAATTTACTAAATATCAGTCATTTAAACAAATAACAACACTTTATCTTGTTGATTTTCAATATTTTGAAACTTTTGTCATGTACTAAACTATTATATATTAAAGATTATAGCTGCCATTTCTCCCTTCATTTAGTATTTTCAAATAAAACTCAAACATTAGTTTAAATTTCCCCAAAATATTATTACAGTGTATCAGTATTTTACGTTTAAATATGAATGCAAGATGAAATTAAAGTTAACAAAACTTGTTTTGCGTTACAATAAGTTGTTATCTTTGCCCCACTGAAAACGAGAGTTGATCAGTAAGCGCAGAAGAGCTTTTAGACAAGCATATAATTTACGATTCCTGAAAAGAGGCGATGCGTCTTTTTTAAGAGATTCTGATATTTTCCTTCATTATTTTAAAATAAAAAAACTTAAAATAAAACTTGCGGGAATAAAAAAGATCAGTATCTTTGCAGTCCCTAAACAGGGAAGCGCAGGAGTAGAAGATTGAGGTTTAGAGAGGAGTTAAGGTTACAGAAAAAACTTTAAAATTTTCTTTCAAAACATTTGGTCAGATGAAAA
>NZ_JACLCT010000084.1:0-2424 GCF_014218915.1 Chryseobacterium sp. C2(2020) | reverse complement strand
AATAGCTAAGTTTTCGTTGCGTGCGCAGCACGAACAATGAAAACCCTGTTGAACGGAACCTTCGGCAGCTTTTGGTTGGGTATTTTCCCACACTATGGGTTTATCGACAAAAGATTTTTAGAGATACAAGAGACTTTGAGAAGAGTCTCTTTTTTTGTGGGTGATTTTGGCGAGTTTTTCTTGGTTTTATCGTGCTTTCCTTCACGTTAGGTTAACATTTCCCTTACCCAAATCCGCTAAAATGCAGATTTAGGAGCAGGTAAATTTCGGCTCATCTCCAAAAACCAACTTGGCGGACCTCGTAGATCGAACGTGGCAATCGTCACAAGATTTCCATCTTTACAACACGTACATTTCGGCTGAAAAGCTTTTGGCGGAAGCTTTTCTTTGGGCTGGATGCCTAAATTTTGTTGTAGATTTTTAAGTTTGATACGCTTCCAGGTGCTGCTCAAAAAACCATAATGACGGATTTTTACAAATCTTTTCGGTAAAATATGCATCACAAAACGGCGGATAAACTCTTCATGGCTCAAAACCATCTGCTTTTTGATGCCTTTTTGGCGGTAATCTTTGTAAGAAAAAGTTACCGTTTCCGCGTCAATTTTCCTGATTCTCTGGTTGCTGATGGCGATTTTATGCGTGTATCTGCCCAAATATTCTACCACAGATTTTGGGCTTCCAAAAGGCTTTTTGGCGTAAACAACCCAAGACTTTTCCCACAGATTTTGCCTGATTTTGGTATACTCTTCAAAGTTTTTATCTTTTAATTTCTCACAAAATTTAGCCCTGAAAACTTTACTCAAAGCCTTTACCGGAAACAAAAATTTGCCGTCTGAACGTAGATTTTTCCAAGCTCCGCTTTCATCCACTCCACCGCCCGGAACAATGCAGTGCAAATGCGGATGAAGGCTCAGATTCTGCCCCCAAGTGTGCAAAACAGCAATCATTCCCATTTTTAAACCTCGATTTTCACCAAACGTTTGAAGCGTTTCCCAGGCAGATTCAAATAAAAAATCGTACAACATTTTGGGCTCGTGAAGCGCGGTTTTGTTCAATACATCAGGAAGCGTAAAAACCACGTGGAAATAAGGTACCGGAAGCAGTTCGGTTTCCCGATTTTCAATCCATTGCTCTCGGTTTTTGCTCTGACATTTTGGGCAATGACGGTTTCGGCAGGAGTTGTAACTGATGCTTACATTTCCACATTCATCACAAGCGTCAATATGACCACCCAAAGCAGAGGTACGGCATTTTTTCAACGCTGAAAGTGTTCGTAATTGCCAAGAATTAAGTCCTAAATCTTCCAATTTTGAACCTAATTTGTTTAAAACATCGGCGACTTCGTATTGAGGTTGAGATTGAGGTTGAACTGACTGTTTTTTTGAGGTTTTTAAACCGCTCATTTTTTCCCAAATTCTGAAAAAAGGGTATCGAGCGGTGAAAAGAGTTTTTGGGTTGAAAGCTGGGCAATTTGAAGATAAACCAGCGTGGTATCGATACTTTCGTGACCGAGAAGATTTTTGATGCTCAAAATATCCATCCCATCTTCCAGAAGATGCGTCGCAAAACTGTGCCGAAGCGTATGGACACTCACTTCTTTCAGGATATTTGCCGTTTTTGATGCCTGCTTTACCGCCCACTGAACGCCGCGCTGGGAGTAACGGGAATCGAAATCGCCACCAGCACGCCCTCCACGAGGTTCTCCAAAGAGATAATCTTCCGGTTTTTCCGCTTCGATATACTTTTTGAGCCCACGAATCAGATGTTCGGAAAGTGGTAAATAGCGGTCTTTTTTGCCTTTTCCCTGAACCACTTTGAGTTGTTTTCGACCAAAATCTAAGTCGCACAAACGGAGATTTCGAACTTCCATACAGCGCAATCCGCAGCCGTAAAGAATGCCGATCAAAATTTTATGTTTTAAAAGTTTACAGCCGGACAACATCTGCCAAACCTCCTGTTTACTAAGCACTACAGGCAGTTTTTTCTCTCTTTTAATTTCCGGAAGACTCAAATAATCATAGCTCAAACCTTCCGATTTAAGCAGAAATCGAAGTCCGTAAACGGTGTGTTTAAAATACGACTGTGAAGGTGATTTTGATTTTTTCTGAAGGTAAAAAAGGTAATCGTGAATTTGCTCGGGATCCAATTCTGTAGGAATTTTTCCGAAATGTAGCGACACCGCAGCGACGTGTCTGGAGTAATTTTGAAAGGTACTTTGGCTTCTTCCCAATACAGAAACCGTACGTTCAAACCTATGCAAAAGCTCCGCAAATCCCGGAACTTCGCGCTTTGCCTGATTGATGATCTTGTTTTCTCTAAGCTCTTCTACACTCTTTTTTTTGTTGCCATTTTACTGATTTTTAATTAGTTTTACAAAGTAACTAAATATAGCGCTGAGAAAGCTACCGAAGGTTTAGTTCAACA
>NZ_JACLCT010000083.1:0-2950 GCF_014218915.1 Chryseobacterium sp. C2(2020) | reverse complement strand
AAGAGTTTAACAATCAAAACAAAATTTATCAAAATGTAGCTTAACTTATACTGGAATTTTTATTTGCATATCCAATCCTTTATTAACGTCATATTTTAATCTAACACTACGTTTGTCCTCAAATACCAAAAAAGGTCTTTCATTATTATATTTTTGATAATCAGTTTTATCAATTTCTAATACTAGATCTATATAATTATTTCTTAAATTTTCATATATAATAGTTAGTATTAATACATCACCATCTTGAGTTTTTGAATAATTTAAAAACTCATTCTTATTAGAATATAAATTAACATTACTTTTTGAATCATATTTTTTATTTATAAAATCGATTTCATAGGGTAATATATAATTGATTTTATACCCTTTTACTATGTTAATGTCCCTATTTGCAGAATAGGAATTTTTAATAATGTCTTGCAAATTTATCTTTTGGCCAAAACATACAATGCTAACAAAAGAAAATAATAGAATTAATTTTTTTTTCATTTTTTAGGGCTTAAGTAAAGTATTTAAATTTCTCATCACTTGAAAAACTTGTGCTTGAATTCTAATATTACTTGTATTTGATTTAAAAGTACCATAATCCATAGTATTGATATTGCCGTTTTGATTATAATGTGTAATTGTTTTCGGATAGGAACCAGGGTTACTAAGCGGCATCCATTTACCTACATTATTACTTGTACTACTATAGTCTGCAGTCGTTATACTCCCTGTATTACCTGCAACATTGTATCCCAATACAACATCTGGAATTGTTGATATTTCATTTCTATCTGTAGTTGACGAGCCATTTCCCCCAATTTTTATAGTACCATTACTTTCTTGTTTTATAACTGCTCCATGGCTGTGCCCATTATAAGCAACAGTAAAACCATTTTTAACAAGTGCTCGCTCAGCAGGACCAACATTGACCGTTCCAGCATTATTATTAGAAACAGTTTCTATTGATTGAGAGCCACCATTATTCTCTACAGCAAAACCTTGTTCTTGCATATTGTTAGCTTCAGTGTTTGCGAAAGCAGTATCCATTGCACTGATTTCCCCTTGAGTAGGATTGCTAATTAGATCTGAATAGGCACTTTCATTTACCACCCCTCCTGATGACAGTGTATTTTGGATTGCTTGCTGTGTAGTATTAGTTAAAGCTACAATTACCCGGTTATCATTCTTGCCATCCCATCCTAAATACTGTCCATTTATTCCAAAATAATCTCCAAAAGGAGCTCTTCCATCGGGTTACAAATCCGCGAGAGCGGGGTGATCAGGTTACAAATCCGCTTGATAAGATTTAGTAAATAATTTTTCTTTCCTCAATGAGAGTTTGAACTTTATTATCAATCTTGTATACTTGTACTAAATTTCCTTTTGAATCAAATTTTTTAATTTTTTTGTCAAAATTAAAACTTGCATCTTCCTGAGTATTATTAATAAAAAGGTTTCCTTTAAAAGACTCTATATCACCGTATTTATTAATCTCATATCGTCCAATTACTTTTTGCTTTGGATATGAAAATTGTAATTTTTCATAATCATAAGCTGTTCCATCAGAATTCCATTTAAATTTTTCAATTTCTGAAATTAATATATCATTAGGCATATAAAAAGATAAAATGGATTCTACTTTCTTCATTTTATTGTCTAATAAAATAATCTCTTTAGAGATGATTTCATTTTTACTATTATAAGAAGTTATTTGTATATTATCCTTATCAATTAAAACTTTTTTCTTTAATTCATATTGCTTAATTATAAATTTATCTCCTTCTAATACATTTCCTTTAAATATATCTCTTAATTCAGTTATGTTTCCATTTGCATCTATTTTAACATTTGTCTGAAGAAAATTTTCTTTTTTATTAGCACTATAATCATAGATAATGATTTCGTTATTAATTTTTTCGTATATATATTTTTTGTCTAAAACTAAACTGCCATTTTTAGAAACTATAATTTCCATTGACTTAAAGTTTGTAGCAATCAATCTTTTTATACAATCATTAAATTGAATAATATCATTTGTCTGAGAAAATGACAGTATTGAAAAAAAAATGGCTATAAAGGTTATAATATTTTTCATTTTCTATTTCTTATATAAATTATAAACTCCTCCACTGTAAACACCCATTTTAGGAATGGGAATTGTATCATTTTGACCAGAATTTATATCAGCAGGTGAAGGAATCGGATTAATTCCTTCGTTAGGATGTGAATGGTAAAATTCACTTTTCATCAAACTAATTCCAGATGTAGTTTTTAACATATTTGAATAATAGCCTAAGCTAACAGTGGGTAGAAATGCTCCAAAAGTTCCATCCTTTTCAAATCTAGGTAGAAAACTAAACTGTAATGTCCTTCCTACCATTCCTTTGTCTTGACCATTTTGAGTATACTGTAATAAATCAAATTCATTTCCTGCGTTCGAGTTTTTTTCTAAAAACTCGAAAAATGATTTTGCATTATTCTGGTTTTCAAAAGAAAAAATTTCAAAAGGAATTTCTTTAGTTGTTTCAATACGCTTACCATCTACTCAAGGAGTGTAAATTACAGAATCTGAAGAAGTTATTCTCTCTTCTATTTGTTCATCCCTTTCCATTGTAAACTTCACCTGATTACCTGCAGAATCTGTTTTCCTATTTCCTTTATTATCTACTATGTATAGTTCATCTACTTTGTCATTCTCTTCAATTTTAGTAAGATTACCATTATCAGAATTTAATTCCTATACATCTGCATTCCTTCCATCAGGATCAATAAACATAATCGGATTATTGACAGCATAATTATAAGGTGCAAATCTTCTGTTCATTTCCGCGAGTGGATCAACGACTCCCCAACGTCCGATGTCTGCCATATAAAACCTTGCGCCGTAATCATACATGTCGTAGTCTGCTCAACTTTTTCCAGACTTCCTACTCCGGTTTTTTTTCGCGCGAGGCTTTAC
>NZ_JACLCT010000082.1:0-3014 GCF_014218915.1 Chryseobacterium sp. C2(2020) | reverse complement strand
AATTTTTTGAGCTTTGAGGGCTCAAAATTTTTCAGAATAACTTTTCTACTTACACAGTTAGTAGGACACTACCTTTAAAGTTTTTATTGGTTTTACCTACCCCCAACTTCCCTTTTTTTAAGATGTTTATAAATTTAATTTTTAAAATAAGATTGACAGTTGTTTGATATTTGTGCGTTGAAGCTCTCACACCCCACACCCATATTCTAAAAAAGTGAAACTGTCAAAGGATGAACCTAAATAGAATATATAAAAATATTTTTCTACTTCAATTTTTATTGTTTTAAATCGTAGGTGTTACTGTATGTGTTTTGTACATAATTAAAAGTTTTTTCCATCGGTAATAATTTGTAATTTGCAATAACCGAATTTTTTTCTAATAATTACAATTTTTGCAATCACATAAAAATGGATAAATTCCCAACCCCTTCACAATATTATCGAAAAAGAAGACCAGAGTATTTTTCAGACTCTAAAATTCAATCTAAAGTAATCTTACCAAGAGAACAATTAGCCTATGAAATAAGCCAAATTTCTATAAATCAAAAACAAGATAGTTTTGAAACTCTTTGTAGGAGATTAGCGGAAAAGTTGATAACTCCCAATTTGATTCCTCAAGTTGGACCTACAGGTGGAGGTGATGGAAAAACAGATGCTGAAACCTATCCTGTGTCAAATTTTATTTCGGATAGATGGTTTATTAGTAACAATAAGTGGAATGAAAATGAGAATTGGGCATTTGCAATGAGTGCTAAGGCAGATTGGAAGCCCAAAGTTAAGTCTGACGTAAAAAGTATTATAGGTACAAATAGAGGATATACCAAAATATATTTCTTTTCGAACCAAAAAATATCTAGCAAAAATAAAAAAGAAACACAAGATCAAGTAAAAAAAGATTATAATATTGACTTAACTATACTTGATGCAGAATGGATAATTGAAAAAGTTTATTCTAATTATTTGCTAAATGATGTTATAGAATGTTTGAATTTATCTACGGTTTATTTAGAAGAAAAGGTAATTGGAGCCAATGATGCAGAAAGAATTGAAAAGCTATCTGACTTAGAGAAAAATATCAATAAGACTGATAGATACTTTGAAGTAGATTTCCAGTTAGTTGAAGACTGCTTAGAGAGTGCAACTTTGTCGAGAATGTTAGAGTTACCCAAAGCTGAAGTGTTGGGTAAATTTGAAAGAGCAATGAAATTTGCCAATAAACTGAATAATCCGCAACAAATAATTAGAATACATTATCAAAAGGCTTGGACACTTATTAATTGGTATGATGATTATTTGGATTTTTTTAAAGAATTTTCTCAATTCAGATTACTTGTTCATAAAGAACCTAATATTGATAATATTGAACTTTATTTGAATTTATATAATATTCTTAAAACAATCTCCAATTTAGAAGAGGTAAAAGAGATTATTGAAATTGATTTTTTTTCTATTGAAAAAATGTTTTTAGAAATGTTAGAAGAATGTAGTGTGAATGAAAATAAACCATCATCTGCATTACTTTCTAAATTCTACATATGTTTCATAAATATTTCAAATAATATTGTTCAACAAAATGATGTTTCTAATGATTTAATAAAATTAAAAGAGTATTTTGAAAAAAGTAGAAATCACCTCGATGTACCATTTGATCAATTGAAAACAATCATTGATATATATAGCGAAGTTCTTCCAGCAAATAAAGAATTTGACGATTTAACAGATGTAATTGCAGAAATAGAAGCTTCAAGAGTTTCAGAAAAAGTTGCAGGTAAAAGATACTTGAATAGAGGAATAGTAAAACTTGAAAATAATCTTAATAAAGACAGTTTAATCTTTTTTGGTAAAGCTGTCAGAAAACTTGCAAAGGAAGAAACACAAAACGAATTTTATTTATGTTTGTTATTTTTAAGCAATGCATATTCAAATTTGGGTCTATATTGGGCTGCTAATAATTCTTTAATTTCAGCTATTAATTTATATGCTAATAATTGGTATACAACAGGAACTATCCATCTACGATTTCTAAGAGGTGTTGAACAGCTTTTAAGAAATGAAATTATTATTGGAAGGTTGCCTGTAATATTATGTTGGTATGAATTATTTAGCGTATTAAAAAAATATTTTCAAAATGAAAATGATGATGAAATTGAAGAAATGCCAACTGAAAACTTAATTGATGGTTGTCTTTCTACACGACTTTCAAATATTTCTTTCGAACAATTTAATTCATTACAATTTTTGCCAGACATATTAAATGAAAGTGAATTATGGTTAAGTAGTGACACTACTTTATATTTATTAGGAAATGAGGATTTGATTGAACTTGATTCATCACAAACATCCCTGACTAAAGATAGGCTTTTGGAGTTTTATAATAAAGTAGCTAATCAACCTTTTAAAGAACAAATTGCATATGAAACCAATTTTTTAGATAAAGAAGAAGTTGTATTATCTGCCAAAATTTTAGGCGCAAAAATAAATATAATTGCATCTGATGACTATTCACTTCTAATATTAAGTGAAACTATATTAGCTTATTTGGAATCTTTTTTGGCAACTAGTTTTGATGGAATATTTCCTTTAGCAGAAAAGATATATATAAATATTTATTACGATGAAATTGATACAGATTTTAAAATTAATTCTGAAGTTAAAGATACCATCAAAGTATCTATAAAAAAGAGGGATAGTTTAGATAAAAAAAGTATTCATAAATTATTAGAAGAGCTAGTAATTCAAGTAATTGGAAATAATTATGTTTTTAAAGACTATAAAACATTCTTTGATAATTTATACAAAAATGATGAAGTGCAAGAAAGATTAGCATTAATCTTAGAGCATCGAAATTTCTTAACTAATATTCTAACTTCAAAACCGAAATACTTTTTTAGAGATTGGAAAAATAATTCACAAGAATACATATTAAAAAGAAAATCCAACTGGATATGCAAATAAAAATTCCAGTATAAGTTAAGCTACATTTTGATAAATTTTGTTTTGATTGTTAAACTCTT
>NZ_JACLCT010000081.1:0-3227 GCF_014218915.1 Chryseobacterium sp. C2(2020) | reverse complement strand
TTTTACTGATTTTTAATTAGTTTTACAAAGTAACTAAATATAGCGCTGAGAAAGCTACCGAAGGTTTAGTTCAACATCGCATTGGCAAAATGGCGGGTTAAGTGCAAAACTGAACTTTCGTGCTTTTTTATCCGCCGAATGTGTTCCACATTCAGCTTTTTTTTAATAAATTAGCTTCTTTGGAAACACATCGGCTACGTTATTGCTAAATTGAACTTTCGGCTCAATTTATCCGCCACTTCGCCAATGCGTTTCCCGTTGTACGACATAGTAAAACCGAACCAAACAAAATGAAAGTCAGAGAAGAAAAGTTAAGAACAATTATAGAATGGTCGGAGAAAAACGAAGATGTAAGAGTTCTTCTTCTGACAAGTTCACTTGTAAATCCTTTAGCACTTGTTGACGAATTTAGTGATTTAGACATTGAATTTGTTTTTGAGGATAATACAAATTACATTTCAGACAAAAGCTGGACGCTTAAATTCGGAAATCCAATTGCTATGATTGAAGAAGACGAAAGTTGTTTTAACCATAAACACGCAATGAAAATGCTACTTTATGAAGACGGTGTGAAAGTAGATTTTAAACTTTACAGCAAATCAAAATTTATAAAGGAAACGCAAGAGAAAGAATTACCAGAAGATTGGGATATTGGTTATAAAATTTTAATTGATAAAGATGGTATTACAAAGCAAATGCTGAAACCAACTTATCAAATTTCCATTATCAAAAAACCGTCTGAAAAAGAGTTTCAAAATCTAATAAACGATTTTTGGTGGGACACAACTTACGTGGCAAAGTGTCTTGTGAGAGATGAAATATTCTATGCGAAATTTATGTCGGAAACCGTTATTCGCACAGAATATCTAATTCCTTTAATTGAATGGCACATTGCAAGTGAACACAATTGGAACATAACGACCAATAAATATGGACGACTTTTCAAAAAGTATCTTAACCAGGAAATGTGGGCTAAAACAGAACAAACATTTTCAGGGAGCGATATAAAGGAAAATTGGACTGCTCTATTTTCAATGACTGATTTAGTTTCAGAAATAGGAACTGAATTGTCAAAAAAATTAGAGTACAAATACCCGGATAAATTAGAAAATGACATACGAAAATATTTAGCTGGACTAAAACCCAAAACATAACTACGTCGTACAACATCGTATTGGCAATAGGCGGGCTGAACGGCTTCGTATCAACGGAAGTGCAAAATTCAACTTCTGTTCTTCGATTAAAGTTCAGTGCTAAAAATCCCGCCCATCGCCAATACGCGGCACGTTATCTGTCATTTTAAAAAAAAGTATGAAAAGAACAATTTTTACAATTTTAGCAACTTTACTTATTAGTTTCTCTTTTGCTCAAAATTATGAACAACAAATAGCGAAAGCAGAAGAATTTGTAAGCAAAAAAGATTTTTGTAACGCTTATGAAATATTTAAACCTCTATTAATAGATAGTAATCAAGGTACCATATACGACTATTACTATGCTTCTCTTTCTGCTGTCAATTGTAAAAAAGACGAAGATGCTTTAAACTGGCTTAATGTTGCTGCTGAAAAAGGTTTAGGATTAAAAGATGGAGAAATAGATTTTATTAAAAAAGATAAAAATTTCAAGGAATTAAAAAGCACAGAAAAATGGGCTTCAATTATCAACACTATGCAAAATAAATTTGCAGATAAAAAATTAATTGAAGAAGCAAAATCTAAAAAATGGGTTTCCACTATAACAAAGAATGCTATTCAAAAAAAAAGATCAAAATTTAATACCGCCAATTCTGGCTTTGCATTATATTATTCAAGCGCGGAAAATATCAATGTTCCATATTTAGTCTTTGTTCCCAAAAATTACAACGCTAATAAACCTACAAAAGCGATAATATATCTACACGGAGGAATTAATTCGACAGAAAATTTCAATTTTGATAAACCTGAAATAACGCAAGAACCAATTTTTAAAGTTGCAGACCATTTTAATTCCATAATTATTTATCCATTTGGTAAGAAAGATTTTGGCTGGATGAATCAAAAAAAGGCTTTTCAGAACATCTATAAAATTCTGACTCAAGTTAAATCTACTTATAATATAGATAAAAAAAATATTTATTTGGGAGGAATGTCAAATGGTGGCACAGCAACTTTTTGGTTTGCTTCTCAAAGACCAAGTATTTTTACAGGTTTTTATGCGATTTCTGCTAATCCTAAATTAGAGATTGGAAATATTAATTTCAATTTCGATAAACCTTTTTATGAAATCCATACAAAAGATGATTCTGTTTTTAAGTTTGATGATGTAGAAAAAATATATAACACAAACAAGTCAAGGAATTGGCATTTTGAATCTATAGCAAATGGTGACCACGGAATTATCTATCAACAAAACGGAAATGAAGTTCTAGAAAACTTGCTGAAAGAATTAATTGAAAATAAAAACGCCAGATAACATCGTATTGGCAATAGCGCGGAGGAATCGCAATTTTAATTATTTTTGATATTCCGCAGATTATTTTATAATAAGAAAAAGTCCGCATTAAAGCCGCACCATCGCCAATACGTAACCGTTATCTGCCATATTATGAAGAGATTCGCTGTAGTAATTCTGATATTTTTATTTAACACTGTAAGTTCACAAAATAGGATTTATGAAATATCATTTTGTGGAAGAGAGCAAAATGTAATATTAAGAGAAAAAAATAATAAAAAATTTTCTGGAACTATCAATTCAAAATTTCATAAACAAAAAAGTAAAAGGGACATAACCAAAACAAAGAGAATAAATAAGAATATTGCGAAAATAATTATAAATGACCTTAAGAATAATGGAATATTACAATTGAAAAATGAGGATGACAAAATTAATTGTGGTGACTTTTATCTAGATGGCGATATACTAAATTTTACAGTGACAGAAAATAAAATCATTCTTAACAAGGGTTTTGATGAAGTCTATCCAGAAAGTGAATCAAAAACAATTGAACCAAATGAATGTCGAAGAAAGGCTCAATTTTTAGCCACAATTATTGACAAACAATTAAATCTTAAAAAATTACATTCGCAACAGTTCAAAAAACTTGGTTCTGGAACTTGCTACTGGACAGGAATTTCACAAGTATGTATTAAAAAGAAATGAAAAATACGGCAGATAATAGCTAAGTTTTCGTTGCGTGCGCAGCACGAACAATGAAAACCCTGTTGAACGGAACCTTCGGCAGCTTTTGG
>NZ_JACLCT010000080.1:0-3259 GCF_014218915.1 Chryseobacterium sp. C2(2020) | reverse complement strand
CAGGAAGTACTTTGGGAGCAGCTAATTTCAGCAATCAGATGTCGTTATGGCAGGATGCAGCAGGCGGTGGAGGAAGTGGACCTACCCCGAAAAGCGGCACAGGAATCCAATTGGGACAAATTCTTTCAAACTTTTTTGCCCGACTTTTTGGAACAGCTAAGAAGGAGGCGAAGGTTTCAACATTTTTACCAGGTGCAGTAATAACAAGAATACCACCTGTAGAAGTTGGACCTCTAATTCCTGAAGGAACAGTTCCTTTTTTAAGTTTTGATACATTTTTGGCAGGAATTACTAGAGCTGGCTTATGGACTTTACCTCTAGTTCTTACAGGTGATACACCAGAAAAAGAACAGATGATTACATTATATAGAGGAGTATCAGTTGAAGCAAAAGGATCTATGTATTTTTATGCGTCACAAGGTATTGCAATTCCTAGAGGATTTGAACAAGTTGCAACTACTTGGGGACCCCATCAAGATATGGAAGCTCATGCAGGTGGTGACAATTTAAGTATTTGGACTAGTTGGACACCAAGTAAAGAAACAGCAAGAGATTTTGCCACAGGTGTAGCAATGCACATGAATGGAATACCTGGTATTATCATGTCTAAACAATTTAGAGCAAGTGAAGTCGTTCCGAATCCATACAATCCAGAAACAGCAGAAGCAGAATGGCTTGTACCAGGTGTAGTATACGGAGCAAAAGTTGAATATGTATTACCCAGACCAAAATAAATTATCAAACTATGTTAACATCCGAAAAAATATTTAATTTAATTAAAAAAGAAAGAAATTTTTTAGGTGATTTTAAAAACTATAAAATTAAGGTCAGTAATAGTGATAATTTTGAAAGAGAGAACTTAATAGGAATATATAAAATAAGACAATATACCGCCAAAAGAAATGGTAACAATAAATTATCTCAAGAAATAACTCATCTAATATCAGGTTTAGAAAATTACTCTAAAAGTAAACTAAGGTTTGTAAGTCTACTTGGTAAGAAATATTATGGAATGTTTTTTCTTAGTGAAAATTTGAATGAAGTTATTGGATACTTAGAACGTGAAATTGATGAAAACGAATTTATTCACATGAATTCTAATCACACGGATTTGTAATCCGTGAGCAACAATAAAGAACCCACCGCAAAGCGGTGGGTTTTGTGTTTTAAAAGAAATAAGACAGACAGCTAATAGAAATCATTGCCTGTTTTATTTTTATGTTAATAAATATCTCTTAAAAAAATCAATATATTTACAGCTATACAGACCATTTGGGAAATGTGCGTTTAAGCTACTTTAAAAACCAGAATGGCAGAGCAGAAGTTCTTGAAGAGAACAACTTCTATCCTTTTGGGATGAAGCATATAACCAGACAACCGGAAATCCTGCATACAGCTACCAATACAATGGTAAAGAGCTGCAAACAGAAACAGGATGGAGCGATTACGGGGCAAGGATGTATATGAGCGATATTGCAAGGTGGGGCGTAACAGATCCTTTAGCAGAAACTTCCAGACGATGGTCTCCTTATGCTTATGCCTATAATAATCCGGTAATGTTTTTAGATCCGGACGGAATGCAGAATGTTTCTGCCGTATATTGGGAGTTTGATCCTAATACGACACTAACCGGAGGTGATTACTTTGCAGGAAGTACTTTGGGAGCAGCTAATTTCAGCAATCAGATGTCGTTATGGCAGGATGCAGCAGGCGGTGGAGGAAGTGACCCTACCTTCCAGTTTCCGAAAGGAACAGAAGAATATTATAAAAAGAATTATCCGGCTTTCTATGACTTAGTAAAAAACAAGTTACCTAATATGATTAAGGATGAAAAGTTTATGTCAGCCTTAAGTACGGCAAGTGGCTTTTCAATAGATGAATTAAAAGAAATATTCACATATGGAAAAGGAATGGAGCTGAAAGTGATGGACTTATCATTCGGTGATGCTGAATATTTACATGGAGGATTAACGGAAGGCAGTACATTAAACACAGCAGCAATTCAAACTGCACTAGCTAATTGGTTTGAAAAAGTTAATAAAGATACAAACTCAATTGAAGGGTTATCAAATTTACTATACGCTAGCGCAGTAATTGCCCATGAAACAGCGCATTGGGGAGATGATTTAGGCAAAAGAAAATCGAATTATGAAGATATTGCAAATTTCATGTTAAAAAATAAAGGATTTAGACCAACCGATGTAGGTAACTTTTTTGAATATAAAGCTTTTGGAAGAGGAGAACAAGGTATTGGAATAGGTCATTATAATACTGAAGTATCAGGAAATATCACTAATTATGTAAAAGCCAACTTTAAATTATTGCAAAGTATTTTTAAAACAAAATAAATGAAAAAGTCTATCAAAACTTTAAATATATTATTACTACTTGTATTATTTTCCTGTGCAAATATCAACAGTAATAAACAAAAAGATATTTTTTTATCAGAATTTTTTAATACTGAATCTGTTTATAATAGTTTAATAAATTACTATTCAAATAAATCAATTGTTATATATGATAAAGAAAAGTTATTGGTTCAAAATTCAAAAGAATATGGAATTAATAATAAAGTTATAGATATAGTAACTGAAAAGCCCAACAAAGATTATTTTGTAGTTTATAATTTTACTTTAAATAAAAATTTAGCGACAATTGTATTAGCAACTTCTAATATGGATTACGGCGTAATTTATTATTTGAAAAGAAATAATGAAAATGAAAAATGGACAATTATCAATATAATTCCTAAAAATAGTAGATAATCCCCGCTCTCGCGGATTTGTAATCCGTGAGCAACAATAAATAACCCACCGCAATGCGGTGGGTTTTGTGTTTTATAATAAAGCAAAATTTACTTATAGGCTTTTCTTGCATTAAAATCTCTTATGGTAAGATCGAGAAATCTTGTTACCAGAGCTTTGTCTTCTTCGCTCATCTCCTGTATGGCTTCAAATTTTTTCAGAAGTTCCTTATCTTTAATAGCAACTGTTTCATCGTTGAGTAATGCATCACTTGAAACTCCTAAAGCATCGGCAATATTTTTAAGCGCATCGGCAGGCGGAATACTGCTTAACTCGATGTTTTTCAGTACGAAGCGGACGGAAAAAAAGGACTTCCCTCTGTACTGACTTTAAAATTTGTTCCAACCGCAGAAGGATATTACGATTTTGAAAAAAATCAGTATATTTACAGCTATACAGACCATTTGGGGAACATTAGAGTAAGCTACTTTAAAAACACCAATGGCAGCGCAGAA